>CAYYZV010000190.1:0-4377 GCA_964476275.1 uncultured Roseburia sp. | reverse complement strand
ATAAAGATCAGTATATCGATCCGGCAATCCTTGCAAATGTAAAAGGCGGAAGCTATGCTTACTGCGATGAAGACGGCAACTACTACCGCGCAGGATTTGGTTTGAGATATAATTAAAGTGTTATTTTAGATTATGTCTGTGGAAAAGGCAGAGTGGATTTTTTTCTTTCTTATCAAACCAGAGCAAAGGCAATCGCGTAACCTTTTTAGTGTTGACATTTTTTCGCGTAAAGCATACAATAAAAACGTATTATTTTAATAAATCTTAGAAAGGACATAGTGCCATGAAGAAAATGACGAATGCTATCTGTATCATGATGTGTTGTTGTCAGGTTGTATGTATGAATACAGCTTAATTTCTGATGCATTATGATACTTGTAAAATATGCGGATAATAAAGCAGGTACCATAATGGGGTGCCTGCTTTTTGATTGTGGTGAAGCTGCATTGCAGACATATATAGTTTGTAAATTTATGATAAAAAATAGGGGGATTATGTGATGAGTAAAAAAGTAGCAGAAAGTTCATTAGAGTTAATTGGAAATACACCAATGTTAAAGATAAGCCGTTATGCGGCAAAAGCAGAGGTTCCGGTCGATGGAGCGGCGCTTTACGCAAAAATGGAGTGCTTTAATCCGGCTGGTTCTGCGAAAGATCGTGTTGCCTTGTCTATGGTAGAGGATGCTGAAGCGAAAGGAATTTTAAAGCCGGGTGCAACGATTATTGAGCCAACATCCGGAAATACAGGAATTGGATTGGCAGCAGTCGCTGTAGCAAAGGGATATCAGGCAATTCTTACATTACCTGATACAATGAGTGTGGAAAGAAGAAATTTATTAAAAGCCTATGGTGCAAAACTGGAGCTTTCGGAAGGTGCCAAAGGAATGGCGGGTGCAATTGCGTTAGCAGAGGAATTAAGAGATTCCATTCCGGGTGCAGTTATTTTAGGACAGTTTGATAATCTGGCAAATCCCGCAGCACATAGATCTACAACCGGACCGGAAATTTGGGAGCAGATGGATGGAGATGTAGATATTTTTGTGGCTGGTGTCGGAACAGGAGGAACTATCAGCGGTGTCGGTGAATATTTAAAAGAAAAGAATCCAAATGTAAAAATAGTAGCAGTAGAACCGGCATCCAGTCCGGTACTTTCAAAGGGAACCGCAGGAGCACACAAAATTCAGGGAATCGGTGCAGGTTTTATTCCGACAGCCTTAAATACAGAGATTTATGATGAAGTAATTGCAATTGAAAATGAGGATGCATTTGCAGAGGGAAAAGCGTTTGCAGTAACAGAAGGAATTCTAGTGGGAATTTCTTCCGGAGCGGCTCTAAAAGCGGCAGCGATGGTGGCAAGGAGACCGGAAAATGCAGGTAAAAAGATTGTGGTATTGTTGCCGGATTCCGGTGATAGATATCTGTCTACGCCGTTGTTTAGTGAAGCGTAGTGCTGTAATCAAGAATAAGAACAAAAGCCCAAAAAGCAGTTTTGCGAAGGTGCGTTGGACAGTTATGAAAAATAAAAGCAGAGAGGTATGGAACGATGGCACACAGACTTGAAAAAGATGTAAACAGCCTTGTAGAAAAAATCATGGCGGATTATGAACTGGGAAGAGATATTGACGAGGTGGAAGATTTTGTACATCCGAATAAGGATGACATTGTGAAAATTATCACACAGATTCAGAATATTATTTTTCCGGGATACTATAAAAACAAAGCATACCGCATTTATACGGTACGCAATAATTTATCTATGCAGTTAGAGGATGTTTTATATAATTTAAGCAAACAGATTTCGATTGTATTAAAATATCTGCCGGAGCATGCAGGAAAGAGTGAAGCAGAGCTCCTTTGTGAGGGTGAAAGATTGTCGTTGGAATTTATGGGAAAGATAACGGATATTCGCGCATTAATGCAGACAGATTTAGATGCGGCATTTGATGGTGATCCGGCGGCATTTAACAAACCGGAAATTATTTTCTCTTATCCGGGTTTATATGCCATTATGGTAAATCGTATTGCGCATGAATTATATTTATTGAATGTGCCGCTGCTTCCTCGTATCATGACAGAATATGCGCATACCAAAACCGGTATTGATATTCATCCGGGAGCAACACTCGGGAAGTATTTCTTTATTGATCACGGTACCGGCATTGTTATTGGCGAAACAACAGAAATCGGTGATAATGTAAAGATTTATCAGGGTGTTACTTTAGGTGCGCTCTCTACCAGAGAGGGACAGAAGCTGCATGGTAAAAAGCGTCATCCTACCATTGAGGATAACGTAACGATTTATGCGGGTGCATCGATTCTTGGCGGTAATACTGTTATCGGTCATGATACTGTTATTGGCGGTAATGCATTTATTACAACCTCGATTCCAAGCAATACCAGAGTCAGCATTAAGGCACAGGAGCTGGAATATAAAGGAAGACGCAGTACAGAAGCGGTGATTCAGAGCCAGGAGTGGTAAGCGTTCCGTGGTTCATGTCATTTGGCTTGAATGACGGTGGTTCAGGGGTTGTACAGCTATTGTACGGAAAACTCAGTAAGCAGGGTACAGCCGGAGTACATTAAGATGATTTAAGTGAATAAGAGTGAATAGAATTGTGCATTTTAATCTCGAGGAAAGAAGAACGTGTTTTGCTGAAAACGCTCGGAAATGGAGATTAGAATGCACAATTTTTTTGAAGGCTGGTACCTGAAATGTCAGTCAGATACACAGACATTAGCAGTGATTCCTGCAATACACCGAAAAGGTAAGAAATATTACTGCTCGATACAAGTGATTACAGAGGAGGATGCATGGACGGTGTTGCTTCCGATAGGGATGTTTCAAAGATGTCATTGTAAGGGCAAGGGTGAGGTAGTGATGATAGGCGATAACATATTCCATAGACAGGGAATGTGTTTGTCTCTGCATAGCTCTGATTTGGAGATAGAGGGAAAAATAAAATTCAGCAGACTGACACCTTTGAAATATGATATCATGGGACCCTTTGCGCTCGTACCGTTTATGGAGTGCCGCCATAAAGTATTTAGTATGTACCATCGGGTAAACGGAACAGCAGTTATCAATGGAAAACGTTATCTTTTTCACAATGCGGCAGGTTACTGGGAAGGTGACAGGGGATATTCTTTTCCGAAAGAATACCTTTGGACACAATGTCATTTGAAGGAAGGTTCGATTATGCTTTCAATAGCAGAGATTCCATTGGGTAAAATTAATTTTACTGGAATTATCGGCGTGGTGCACTGGAGGGGAAAGGAATATCGTTTTGCAACGTACTTGGGAGCAAAGCTTGTAAAACTAGCGAATGGATGTGTGCAGGTGAGACAGGGGAAAATGGAATTAGAAGCCCGATTATTAGAAAAAAAACAGAAAGCATTGAAAGCACCCATGCAGGGTGATATGGTCCGCACCATACAGGAAAGTGCGGCATGCTGCGCGTACTATCGATTTGGCAGAGAAGGAAATACTTTTTTCGAGTTTGAAACGGATAGGGCATCCTTTGAGTATGAGTATTTAAGGTGACTTTTTGTACTGGTTTACTCTTTTGGCAGCTAAGTGACAAATGTAGACTCCGTGTTTAAAAACTGCGGAACGGATCATGTAACAGTAAAGCAGTAAAAATAAAATTTAGTACTTTCTACACAAAAAGTAGTGGAATTCATGCGCTTAAACGTGTATAATAGAATCACATATAATAATTTACACGTAGAGAGGGGTAATTACAATGAACGATTTATTACAGAAAGTATCAGATTTAGGTGTTGTTCCTGTAGTTGTATTAAACGATGCAAAAGATGCAGCACCACTTGCAAAAGCATTATGTGAAGGTGGACTTCCATGTGCAGAAGTTACATTCCGTACAGCATGTGCAGAAGAATGTATCCGTATCATGGCTACAGAGTATCCGGAAATGCTCCTTGGCGCAGGTACAGTATTAACAATTGAACAGGTTGATCGTGCTGTTGCAGCAGGCGCTAAATTTATCGTTAGCCCAGGCTTCGATCCGGAAATCGTTGATTACTGTTTATCAAAAGACATCTTAGTATTACCAGGATGTATCACACCTTCAGAAGTTGCTCAGGCTGTAAAACGTGGATTAGAAGTAATCAAATTCTTCCCAGCAGAACAGTTCGGTGGTATCAACACATTAAAAGCTTTAGCAGCTCCATACGTTAATACAAAATTCATGCCAACAGGCGGTATCAGCGCATCTAACTTAAAAGATTACTTAACATTCAAGAAAATCGTTGCATGTGGCGGAAGCTGGATGGTTAAAGGCGATTTAGTAGAAGCTGGCGAATTTGATAAGATCAAAGAAATGACAGCTGAAGCAGTTGCATTAGTTAAAGAAATCAGAGG
>CAYYZV010000189.1:0-4379 GCA_964476275.1 uncultured Roseburia sp. | reverse complement strand
AATCATCTTTGCTTCCGTCATCAATTAATAAAAGTTCAAAGTCTGTATATTCCTGCTGGAGAATGCTTTCAATACATCTGCTGATTGTTTTTTCTGCATTGTATACCGGAACAATCATACTTACCATTGGCGTCATAGATTAACCTCTTTCCTAAAAATTCCTTTTTAAATATATAAGATATAAGTAACAAATAGTAAGCTTATTTTAGCGGCAGGAATAGTGAATAACAATTAATAATGTATAAAAAAATTATGAAATTTTATAAAGAATTTAATTATTATATAGGCGGTGATTGAAAATTGCCGCCTAGCATAGTCATGAAAAATGAAAAAACAGATTGAAAAGTTTATGGTAAGAGAGTAAACTTATATGTAAAAAATTTAGAAATGGCAGCAAAAATATCAAGGGATGATGAAACTTTGATACTTTTGCTGTTTGCTAAAATACTGGAGATTAACATGAAAAAGACAGAAAAAAAGAAAGTATTCATCCCCGTGATTCGTTTACTTATTGAAAATTTTTTCGAACATGATGTTGGCAAAAATGCCGCTGCCCTTGCTTATTATCTGTTATTTGCACTATTTCCTTTTCTTATCTTTTTGAGCAACCTGTTAGGGCTTTTGGGCTTGAATATAGCTGCCGTGACACAGGCAATGCAGCAGTTTTTGCCAAAGGAAATTGTTGGAATAATTGAAACCTATCTGGATTATGTATCCCATACATCCAGTCCTGTGCTGTTGGGGTTTTCACTGGTATTTTCCATTTGGTTTCCTATGAGGGCAGCCAAAGGATTGATGGATGATGTCCGACTCGCATATCATCTTGGTGTTCCTAAACATCGGCTTGGTTACATAATTCGTCAGCTGATATATACAGTAGTACTTCTGTTAGTGATATGCCTGACGTTACTACTTGCGACTTTGGGTAAACATGTTCTGGTTTATATCAATTGCCTGTTGCCAGAGAGTACCATGCAGATTTCAGATTATGTGCTTGGAGTGTGGCAGTATTTGCGTTTTATTCCTGCGGGATTGCTCATGTTTGTGGCTTTAGGAACGCTTTACGCAGCTTCACTGGATAAAAGGCAGCCTGTCAGAACGCTTATGCCGGGTATTGCAGTTGCCTTGACATCATGGATGATAGTCAGCATAGGTTTTTCCTTTTATGTTGAAAATTTTGCTAATTATTCAGTCATTTATGGGACACTGGGAGCGGTTATCGTATTATTAATATGGCTTTATATGACAGCAGCGATTCTGATTCTTGGGGCAGAGCTGAATGCGGCATTATTGAAGGTACATAGTGAAAACAGCCGGACAGAATGAAATTATTAAGGAAGCTTTATTTCATATCCATTTTCGCTCAATATTGTTGGGGTGGTTCTTATTATATAGTACAATAAAAATAATTAGACAATAAAGTTGTTTAATTTGCTGCATAATAATCAATACTATGCCATTCTTAAAACAAAGGCGTAATTGTTATAAAAAGAAAAACAACGAGAAAAAGTGCTGACGTTTCCCGTCAGACAATACGTTCCAGAATCATTAAAATGGCAATTTTGATTGCCATGGTTCCATTGGTATTGTCTTTTTTTATTAGTACTTTCTTTTCCTTCACAAATGGGAAAGAAACAGCGTATCAACAGTTGGAAAGCCGCACAGACAGCGTTATGCAGCAGGTGCAGGCTTATGTACAGCAGGGCTATTCTGTAATGGAGGGTTGGCATGTGGAACAGATATTCGTTCCTTAGATCCAACTTTGCAAAGAAATATTTTGGTTCAGACAATTGAGAATAATCCTGCTTTTATTCTTTTATATCAGCAGGATACGAATGGTGATCAGACGGCACGTACATCAGGAGAATTGGGAAATCGTGCGGATCGGTGGTGGTTCATTCAGGAAATGGAAACCAGAAAGCCTTTCGTTTCAAAGTCCTATTATACATTAAGTACAAATGAGGCAGTTACATCCATTGTTTTTCCGGTTTTTGGTGAGCAGAATGAACTGACCGGTATTTTAGCTGCTGATTTTAGTTTATCAAAGCTTCAGGAAATTATTGAACATTATAATACAGAGGATATGTATACAATTGTAATTGATGGAGAAGGAAATGTAATTGCGCATGCAGATGTGTCTCAGGTTCAGCAAATTTACAATTATAAGAATGCAACGAAATCTGTAATAGAAAATGATGTTACCAAAGAGGTTTCGATTACTTTACCTGAAGGTTTACAGGAATTAGCTGTTAAATTATTAGGTGGTGCTTCGGGAACGGCTGAATTAAAGAATATGCAGGGCAAGAGTGCTATTTATAGTTATGTGCCGGTAGAGATTCCGGGTGATTCGGATGATTGGGGAATTATTACAGTTGCATTAAAATCTTCTGTATATGCGAATACATATAAATTAATAGCTGTGACATTAGCATTAACAGTTGTCATGGTAATTTTAGTTGTTATGTGGGCGATTAGATTTGCTAAAAATTTAACAAATCCGCTTTTGAAACTGGCAGAAACAGCAGATAAGATTGCACAGGGAGATTTAGATGTTGAAGTAAGTGCAGAGGCTAATGATGAAATCGGTGACGTATCGGAAGCATTAAATAAAACGGTCACACGGTTAAAAGATTATATTAATTATATCGATGAAATATCTGAAGTATTATCTCAGATTGCAGATGGAAATCTCAAAATTGATTTGAAATATGAATATGTGGGTGAATTCCAAAAAGTAAAAGAAGCGTTGTATCTTATATCAGAATCTATGATAGATATTATGCAGAATATTGCAGCAAGCTCGGATCAGGTGTCCGGTGGTTCTGATGAGCTTGCAAGAGCAGCACAGGGACTCGCGGAAGGTGCAGAGCACCAGTCCTTAGCAATTGATACACTTCTTGCGGCTACAGTCGATGTAGCAAAGCAGGTAGAAGATAATAAAAACGAATCAGAACAATCTGCTGAAAATGTTAAAAAAGTTGCAGTAATGATGGAAAACAGTCAGGAATTGATGAATCAGATGAGAAATGCCATGACTACGATATACGAAACCTCACAGAAGGTAGTAGGAATCATTAAAGCAATCGAGGATATTGCTTCACAGACAAATTTATTGTCCTTGAATGCTTCTATCGAAGCTGCTCGTGCGGGTGAAGCAGGAAAAGGTTTTGCTGTTGTAGCAGGAGAAATTGGAAATTTGGCAAATGAGAGTGCCCATGCTGTAAATACAACTCGTGAGCTGATTGGTATTTCTTTGAGTGAAATTGAAAAAGGAAATGCATTAGCAGCGGATGTATTGGAATCTTTAAGTACCGCAGTAACAGAAATGGAACAGGTAAATATAATGATTCAGAACAGTGCAAAAAATGCGGTTATTCAGATGCAGAATGTAAACCAGATTAGAGATGGTGTAGAAGAAATGTCACAGGGAGTTCAGGATAATTCTGCAATGGCAGAAGAAACCTCTGCAACCAGCGAAGAACTTGCAGCACAGTCTGTTGTTTTGAATGATTTAATGAGAAAATTTAAATTAAATTAGAGTTATATAGCCCTCCGGGGGATGCACACACACGCGAACAAGGAATAGCAAGAAAGCTGGGACAGGCAGCATCTTCGAGTGTAGCGGGTGCTTTACTTACTGCAATCGGTTTTGTTTTATTGGCAGTTGTGCTTGCTTTCTTATATCCATTAGGAAAGAAGAAAGTAGAAGAAAATGCAAGAGTGCTTGCAAAGCGAAACGCAGGAAAATAATAGTGATTTATTCTTTTTCTATCATAAAAAACAGGCTTAGGAGTAATTCTTGGCCTGTTTTTTCCTGCTTATAATGATAAATTTTTTTAGGACAAATTTCGTGTATTGTCCAATGACAAAGACAGATGGGAAGGATAGAATAACTTTAAGATTTACAAAAAGAAAGGATGATAAAAAATGGAACAAATGATGCAAAGTATGCCAGCTGCAATTCTAATCTTAATAGCAGGTTTTATCTTTTTGGTGAAAGGAGCAGATTTCTTTGTAGAGGGAAGTTCGAGTGTGGCAAAGCGGTTTCGGATACCATCTGTAATTATTGGTTTAACCATTGTTGAAATGGAAACCTCACTCCCGGAAACAGCTGTATCTGTAGCAGCTTCTATTTACAGAATGGATTTTTAGTACTCCATTTCTCTTTTCATATCATTGTATGCAGATTTGGGATGACAAGTTTATTCCGGGATTAAAACAATTGACAGATGCAGTTCATCAGTATGGTGCTAAGATTGCTCCACAGTTATATCATTGTGGAAGACAAACATCTCCAATGCTGCTTGAAGAAATGTGTCCGGGTGGACGTGAAATTTCTGAAACAAGAGCTGTATGCAGAATGTTAGAGGAAGCAGGAG
>CAYYZV010000188.1:0-4383 GCA_964476275.1 uncultured Roseburia sp. | reverse complement strand
TCGCGTGGGCGACCCATGCCATCCGGCGGTATAATATCTGCCGATATTATACCATACTTTAGTATATTTTTTATAGTAAGCGCATTATTTGGGCATCTAGGGCAGCCGGTAGGTTATTCATCCCTTACAAATAATCATCAAAAAACTTGCTTCTGATACGTAGTAGCCGGAGACTCTGAAGATATAAACAAATTAAAAGAACTTGCCTTTATTGCTGCCAAGACCAATTCCAATGTTTTAATCGAAGGAGAAAGTGGGACAGGAAAAGAGTTTTTTGCTCAAGCAATCCACAATGATTCCAGCAGAAAAAGGAATCCTTTTATTACTGTAAATTGTAGTTCAATCCCTATGGAGCTACTTGATATTGAACTATTCGGCGATGATGAAGGATACCAAATGGGAAAACTGGAATTGGCAAACGGTGGAACCCTATTTCTTAACGAAGTAGATGAGCTAACCCTGCAGTGCCAGTCAAAGCTTTTCGAATTTTTAAATACTAAAAAAATGAAAAACAACAAAACCATGGATGTCCGCATCATTGTTTCTACTAATAAAGACTTATTATATTTGGTAAAACAAAATCGATTTCGTGACGATTTATATTACAAACTAAATATTATTAACATCTCTATTCCACCGCTCAGGAAAAGACGGAGCGATATCCTTGTTCATATAAATCTATTTATAAATAGGTATAGCAAATTACTACGAAAAGAAATCAAAGGAATCGAAAAAGATTGTCTGGCTCTTCTAATGAATTATAATTGGCCTGGGAATATCAGACAACTTGAAAGTGTGATAGAGCAAATGGTTAATATGTCAAAGGGGAAATATATCAAATATATCGATCTCCCCGATACAATACTAAAAGACAGCATGATTCAAAAATATACGGACTCCAGCATTCATGCATTCACATCTCCCGAAACAATGGAATATGGGAAAATTTTAGAATTAATGAAACAAGAACATGGACATATGAAAACAATTGCAAAAAACTTAGGCATTCCACTTAGTACGTTATATCGGAAATGTACAAAATATAATATTGACCCTAAACTTTATAGGGAATGGTGATATATACATTTGATAACATACAGCATTTTACTAATCGCAATCAAAAAGGGGCTGTCGAATAACTTACCGTCTTGCAAATGACATCAACATATGTATCTCAAATGGGGAACCTTATATTGGAAGGTTCCCTACTTACAATTCCATTTTTCGGAACACGAAAAACTCCATGCCCAAAACAGGGCCTTGCCCTAACAAAAAAATGCCCCGGATACTTATTCCGAAGCATTTCATTCTTTTAATCTAAAAATGCTCTCATATCTTCTGACATATCATCTTTTCTTTCCTTTACGTTCACAAACACTTTAAATGCATCATCATTTAATTCTAATTCCGGATATTCCTTACATGTATTAGAAAAATGATACACTGGAAGTCCTTTATCAAATGGATCATTTAGGCAGATAAAAATAACATAACTCTCTTTTAACTCCCTGTACATCGCACCCCGTTCGATAAGGTTTAAATCTATCATCCCATTTGCTTAATATTATTATAGCATAATCCCATAAAAATACTATGAAAGTATTCGTTTTTGTAAATTTACTCTCTTTTCTTCTCCAGACTAAATAGGTAATCATCCACGCCTTTTGTATTCTCTGCCCAGTCCCCATCAGCGTCTACATCCCATGTAAGGTTTTTTCCTTCGATGTTAAGACTCTTACAGATTCCGGCAAGCTTTCATCTGTTTTAAGAAGGGCTCCAGATTTGCATACTGGTTGACACCCGGTACACCTTTTACAATGCACCCTGCTTCCAATAGTTTTTTGGTAACTACGGTCAAGAATCCAAATCCGCTAATTTCACATAAACGGAAGGGTTCATTTTTTACGGTATCAAGTGCCGTTCCTCCGAACTTTTCATATATCTTTTGTATTTTTTTTGGGGTTACATTAAACGGTGTCAGATATGCGGCAAGGTCACGCATTGCATGACTGCCGTAATAAGATACTAAAATGGTTTCCAGCTTTTTTTCCGTAATACCTTTGATACTTAACAGACTGTCCGGATACTTATCCAGAATTTCAAATATCCTTGTGCCATACTTTGCCACAATCAGCTTTGCCGTCTTTGGACCTATGCCCTTTATCATTCCGGAGGAAAGATAGCCTAAAATTCCCTCTTAATCCTTTTTAAACCTGCGAGAAAATCCTCTTGTTTCCTGAATACACAGCGGTAGCTGTCTTCAAATACTCTTGTCTCATTCATTTTCTGTTCCACCTTTCTTTACTCTCCTATACGGAGATTACTTTATCCAGCCGCTTTTGCGGACAATCCCTTATGGGCTTTTCTGGCACACTCACAGCAAGCTGCTCGTTGCTGCGTACAAAAAAGGAATGGTCCTATTACGGTTTCCATTCCATACAACGTGTGGTAATCCACAATTTCTGACATATTATCTGCAGTTTTCCACTTAATTCAGATAATAAAAAAGTGCCAAAAGTATGCCAATACTCTGTATCGTACTGGTATCTTCTGACACATATTACAATCCTAAACAACGTATGCTCCGGCTTTCATTTACCGGAGTCATATTCTTATCACCACGTTCAAATTTGTTTATTTCTTTTTCCTTGGTGTTGGAAGTTCATTATACATGGCATTAAATAATCTTGTCAGAAAATCCTTGCTATCAACGTCATCAACTAACAACATTTCTTTTGCACCTTCATAAGGCAATTCATAACTTGCATTAGGCATAAGTGAAACAGCCGCCTTAATAGGCTTTACAAGCAATCTATCATCGTATATTCCACCAACGATTTTTCCTCGATAATAGATGATGTATTCTCCCATCATTGCCCTGTATGTTATTTCATCCAATTCGGATAGTTGTTCTAATATAAAGTCCAAATACTTCTTATTTGAAGCCATATTATACCTCACAAATTCAAATTATCGTGTGCTTTCAAACTCTCTGTAAGACTGAAAGATTACGCCTTTCTAATCGGATGTCTTATGACTGTTTTCCATTTTTCAGGAGCAACCTTCCTCGCATCAGACATATAAATCTCATGATGTAACCTTTCCTTGTTTATATCATTAACATATCCATTCTGCTCTAAATAAACATCCATAAGTGCGACTGTTGCAGGTTCATCATCAAAAGAATCCAAATGCATAATTTGAACACACAATCCCTCATCAATTGTAAGATATTCTACTGACGAACAATCAATTTTTTTCTTTTTAGCTGCTGTTTCTACCGCCCAATCGAAATCCTCTTTAGAAACAAAGTCTGGCAAGCAAATGACAGAAATCCAATTAAATGTAGATTTATTCGTATAATCTACACCATCAATATCATCCTGCCACCAAAATCCTTCAAGTGGTGGAACAACATATTCAAAAAACCCCTCGATTTTATAATCAGTCTTATAACTCATTTTTAATGTATATGCAACCGCATATAACACACTAATAGCCTGTTGATATGCACCGCCTTCTTCATTTGGATTCCCCTTTCCTCTAACCGCAATATAGTTAGCCTTTGGAACATTTACAATCTCCGGTTTATTCTTCGGCATATAAAATTCTTTGTCAACTAGTCTTATCACTTTCCTACAAATTTTTTCTTATACTTCTAAAAAATATTTCCTATTATCTTCCTCTCCGTCTCTGCATACTAACATTTTCCATCCGATACGAAGCTAAATGTTCATCCATACTCCAAATCATAATGGTTCCTATAGCCGGTTCTTCTGCAAGATATTTCTCATAGGCATATATAATTGTCATATCTCCTATTCCTGTTCTCATAGGAAGAAACTGCTCCAAATGCTCTGCTATGTATTTTATTTCTTTTTGCTCTAAAGCATTTCCGTATAATGTCCACGGTGCCTTTGATTCCGCAGTTTTCTCTAAATATTCCTTAAATTTCTTTGTTATCCTATATCTAGCATCACCATTTCCATCAGCTATATGTGCGATATGATTTCCTGTTTCAATAATCGTTGCAAGTGGCATAATCAAAGTTTCTTTATTCTTAAGAACTTCTTCCCATTCTTTCTTTACTCGCTCCTTATCTGCACACATATTCGGAATTTCAAGTAAATTACACATAATAGAAGTATCTATAAATCTAACATTCATATTTATACCCCCAACCATGAATAATCCATCGGCTCTTTCTCCTGTTTAATGGATGTTATCAAGCGATTATCAATCATTGCATTTCCCAAACCTCCGGAAGCAAGAATCGCCGGGAACTCATCCACATCAACAAATGGGATAAACTTACTTGTTCCGCTTTTATTTTCACGATAGACAACAGACACACCTACTAACTGTTCCTTTTTATACTGGTTC
>CAYYZV010000187.1:0-4385 GCA_964476275.1 uncultured Roseburia sp. | reverse complement strand
CCATCACCATTATCTGTGAATGTGTAGCCTGCTGTTTCTAATAAAGCTTTTGCTTCTTCTACTTTACCTGCACCTGTTTCTTCTGCATTATAGTAAGATGTTTCTTCTGTCTTGAAGATACCGCCATTACCATCTGCCATACCTGCCGGAACGAAAGAATCTGCCGGAATCTGTCCTGTCTGACCAACATTTTCAACGATGAATGCACGGTCAACTAAAAGGCTTAATGCCTGTCTCATAGCAGCTGCCTGTTCAACAGTCTTGCCATCAAAGATAGGGTCATTTACGTTAAAACCAACATAGTATGTACCAAGCTGATCTAAGATACCAAATTCCGGATTAACACCATTTAATGTAGAAATTTCTGCGTTTGGAATTGTATCGATGTAATCTAAGTCACCGCTGTTGTATGCAGCATAGATAGCTGTATCATCAGCACTTAACATAAAGTGAAGTTCATCGATTGTTACATTTGCTGCATCATAGTAATTTGGATTCTTTACATATACCATGCTTTCATCATGGTTCCATGTCTGTAATGTGTAAGCACCGTTACATACGAATCCTGCTTCCTGAGCCCATTTTCCCGGAACAGTTCCATCTGTGTTAGCTGCTTCTACAGAAGCCTGATGTACTGGTAAGAATGTTGGGAATGCCATTAAATCATTAAAGTATGGACATGGGCTAACTAATGTGATTACAAGTGTATAATCATCTGTAGCTTCTACCTTTAATGTACCATCTTCATTTTTTGCTACTACGTCAAAAAGGTATGCATAGTCTGCTGCTGTTTCCGATGCAGCTGCACGATTCCAGCTGTAAACAAAGTCATTTGCTGTTAATACATCACCATTGCTCCATAAAGATTCAATCATCTTTACTGTGTAAACTGTTCCATCTTCTGAAACTTCCGGCATAGCTGCTGCTAACTGTGGAACGATGTTTCCTTCTGCATCATAAGTATAAAGACCTGCAAAAGAGTTAACTGCTAAACATCCGCCATCAACTGAGCTGTTTAATGCCGGGTCTAAATAATCCGGTTCTGAACCAAGATTAATTGCTAAAACATTGCCTGCAATGTTTGAAGCTGAACCTTCTGCTTCTGTGCTTTCAGTTCCGACTGCATTGTTTCCGTTGTCTGAGCTTCCGCCACAAGCTGCAAGGCTTAATACCATAGAAGCTGCAAGCAACAATGCTACTAATTTCTTTTTCATATTAGTTCCTCCTACTAAATATCTATGTTTTATCCCTATGGGTTAAAACCTTAAGTATTACTCACGATAATAGAAAGTTTACTTTCTATTATTTATTCCAGCAGGCAACAAAATGTCCATTGCCTCTGTCTGTCAGCTGTGGCATTTCTGCCGCACACTGTTCTGTTGCGTATTTGCATCTTGTACGGAATGGGCAGCCTGTCGGCATACGCAAAGGACTAGGTACATCTCCTTCTAATACAATACGCTTACTCTGTCTTGCTGTTACCGGATCCGGAATCGGAACCGCTGACAATAAACTCAATGTATATGGATGCATTGGATTTGCATTTAACTCGTCTGCATCTGCAATTTCCATCATCTTTCCTAAATACATAACAGCAATTCTATCTGAAATATGATGTACAACTAACAGGTCGTGTGCAATAAATAAATATGCAACACCTAATTTCTCCTGCAATTCCTCAAACATATTAATAACCTGTGCCTGAATAGATACGTCTAACGCAGATACCGCCTCATCACAGACAATAAACTTTGGATTTACTGCAAGAGCTCTTGCAATACCGATTCGCTGTCTCTGTCCACCCGAAAACTCATGCGCATAACGCATCGCGTGTTCTGCATTCAAACCTACTAACTCCATCAGATCGAGAATCTTTTCTCTTCGTTCTTTCTTATTAGCGTATAATTTATGCACATCAAGAGGTTCACCAATAATATCTTCTACTGTCATTCGCGGATTCAAAGAAGAATATGGGTCCTGAAATACCATCTGCATCTGCTTACGATATGGAAGCATGTCCTTATCAATCTTCTTGCCCTTAATCGGCTTACCGGAAGCATCTACGATAACCTTTCCATGTTCATCATACTGCTCTCCTGTATCGAAAATAACTTCACCATCAAATTCAATTTTTCCGGCTGTCGGTTCATATAAACGAAGTAATGTTCGTCCAACTGTAGTCTTGCCACAGCCGGACTCACCTACAAGTCCCAGCGTTTCTCCCGGCTTAATTGCAAAAGAGATGTCATCTACAGCCTTTAACGGAATTTTCTTAAATCCCTGCTGAACGGTAAAATACTGTTTTAAGTGTTCTACTTTCAACAGATATTTTTCATTATTACTCATACTCCACTCTCTTTCTGCGCCTCATATAACGCCTTAATATTCATCCAGCAACTTGCATAATGCGTATCGCTCATTTTAATTTCCTGCGGTTTTTCAGTCAGACAAATCTTCATTGCCGCATCACATCTTGGACAGAATGCGCATCCTTCCGGCATCTGAAGCAGATTGATAGGTGTTCCGCCAATCGGAACCAGCTTCTCATTCATATTATCCTGCTTTGGAATCGAACGTAATAAACCCTTTGTATATTCATGCGCAGGACGATAGAAAATATCATCTGCCACTCCACGTTCACATACACGGCCGCCGTACATAACTAAAATTTCATCACACATGCTGGCAATAACACCTAAGTCATGTGTTACCATAATAATTGCCATACCAAGCTGTTTCTGTAAATCCTGCATCAATTCAAGAATCTGTGCCTGAATGGTTACGTCAAGAGCTGTTGTCGGTTCATCTGCAATCAGAATGTCCGGTTCACAGGCCAATGCCATCGCAATCATAACACGCTGTCTCATACCACCTGATAATTCATGTGGATACTGTTTCAAACGGCTTTCAGGCTCGTTTACACCTACCAAAGTAAGCATTTCTATCGCACGTTCTCTTGCCTGATCTTTATTCTTGTCAGTATGAAGCAAAATTGCTTCCATCAACTGACTTCCTACGGTAAATACCGGATTTAAACTTGTCATCGGGTCCTGGAAAATAATCGAACATTTTGCTCCACGGAACTTAGCCATCTGATTTTTATTCCATTTTGTAATATCTTCACCGTGATACTTTACTTCACCACCAGTAATTCGGCCTGTCTCAGCCAAAATCTGCATAATCGAATACGCTGTAACAGACTTACCGGAACCGGATTCACCAACGATTCCCAAAGTTTTTCCAGCTTCTAACTGAAAGGAAACACCATTCACCGCCCGAACTTCACCATTATCAGTAAAAAAGCTTGTATGAAGATCATTTACTTCCAACACATATTTTTTTTCTTCACTCATGGTTTATCTCCTTAATTTAACTTAGAGTCGAAGGCATCGCGAAGACCATCGCCCAATAAATTTAATGCTAATACAATCAAACAAATAATTACTGCAGGTACAATCAGACGCAATGGATAAGACTGCATACCTGCTCTCGCATCATTTGCCAAACTTCCAAGAGATGTCAAAGGTGCTGATACACCCAAACCAAGGAAGCTTAAATAGCTTTCTGTAAAAATTGCACTTGGTACCTGTAAAGCTGTTGTAACGATAATAACAGACAGACAGTTTGGTAAAATATGTCTTGCCAAAATTCTGCTGTTCTTTGTACCAATACATCTTGCAGCCAATACATATTCGTTATTTTTAATTGTCAAAATCTGTCCACGAATCAATCGTGCCATACTTACCCAATAAAGCAGACCAAATACGAGGAAAATAGAAATCATATTTGTTCCCAATGATTCTAAAACTGTACCGGCTATATATGATTTCAGTCTCTCATTAAATACTACCGATAACAAAATAATAATCAGCATATCCGGCAGCGAATAGATAACATCAACAATTCGCATCATAATTAAATCCAGCGTTCCGCCGAAATAACCGGCAATCGAACCATACAGCAAACCTATAATAAGTACCATGATAGCTGCCACAACACCAACTGAAAGGCTTACTCTTGTTCCATATACAACACGAATAAAATAGTCACGACCCAAACTATCCGTTCCTAAAATATGCGGAAACAGCTTTTCGCCAGTCTCTTCCATATATTTCTGTTCCATCTGTGAATACTCAAATGGTGCCATATTGGAAGCCTTTTTATCACGAACTCCATTTACTGAAATAATTTCCGAATATTTATACGGAACAATCATTGGTGCAATAATAATGGTAAGGATAATAACAGCTAAAACAATGATACTTCCCATTGCTAACGGGTTCTTTTTCAAACGTTTCATACCATCTTTAAAGAAAGTAGTTGACTCACCCATTACGTCCTGCTGTCTTTTTTCTTCATCCGTAGCTTTATCAAAATTCTTACTG
>CAYYZV010000186.1:0-4390 GCA_964476275.1 uncultured Roseburia sp. | reverse complement strand
GCAGTTCCAAGCTGCGAAAAGCAGTTCCAAGCTGCGAAAAGCAGTTCCAAGCTGCTTTGCAGCTTGGAACTGTTGGCTTTCGCCAAATAGAAATATAAAAATCCCTGCACAATTACAAGTACTTGTGCAGGGATTTATTATATTCCTACTTTTCTCAATGCTTTTACAAATCGTTAAATATTTGGTAAATATCTATTTTCACTGCATCGACATCCGGCATTCCAACGAAGAAGCAGCCATATTTATATGTACCATCTTCCAGTTTCGTACATCGTACAATTTCAATAATAACTTCTACTACTTCCTTGGTCCAAATCTGTATTTTGGTATCATAAAAACCTCCTACCGGTAATTCCTGCTGTGAAGTAAAACCTAAACCGCTGCGGGAAATATCTGTTACTTCGACACGAGCATATTTTACAGTCGTCACACCTGCGTCATCGATACGCTCTAACTCAAGAGTTACATCCAAATCCAATCGTTTATGTCTTCTTTTTTCACTCATATTAACCAACCTCCAACACCTTATCCGATCTTTTATTGTTACATTTCAGTAACTTATATATTTCTATTTTATACCAAATGGACCATGTTTACAAGCATTGTTTATAACTCGCTTACAAACATCGCATCACCAAAACTAAAGAAACGATAGCGTTCCTTTACAGCCTCTTCATAAGCATGCAGCACCTGCTCTCTGCCCGCAAGTGCAGAAACCAGCATGACTAACGTTGATTCCGGCAAATGGAAATTTGTAATTAATGCGTCAATCACTTTAAACTGATAACCAGGATAAATAAAAATCTCTGTCCAGCCGCTTTTTTCTGTAAGGAATCCATTTTCATCTGCAGCAGACTCTAAGGTTCTGGTGCTGGTTGTTCCTACAGAAATAACTCTGTGTCCTTCTGCCTTTGCCTTGTTAATTTTATCAGCTTCGGACTGCTCGATGCGGTAAAATTCTGAATGCATATGGTGATTTAATACATTATCTTCTTTTACAGGTCTAAACGTTCCAAGTCCCACATGTAGTGTTACCTCTGCAATTTCTACTCCCATATCTCTAACCTGCTGTATAAGCTCCGGCGTAAAATGAAGTCCTGCTGTCGGCGCTGCTGCAGAACCATCGTGCTTTGCATAAACGGTCTGGTAACGGTTTTTATCCTGAAGCTGGTGTGTAATATAAGGCGGCAATGGCATTTGCCCAAGCTGGTCTAAAATTTCTTCAAAAATTCCTTCATAATGGAACTGAATCAAACGATTTCCTTCTTCTACAATATCTACTACTTCACCAACTAATAAACCATCACCAAAGCTGATTTTTGTTCCAACCTTACATTTTTTTCCCGGCTTTACTAAAGTCTCCCACACATCATTTTCATGACGTTTTAAAAGAAGAACTTCAATTTTTGCATCTGTACCTTCCTTTGCACCAAAAAGTCTGGCAGGAATTACCTTGGTATTGTTAATAACAAGGCAGTCTCCCGGTTTTAAATAAGACACAATATCTTTAAAAATCTGATGTTTGATTTCACCAGTGTTTTTATTAAGTACCATTAATCTGGAACTGGAACGATCCTCTAATGGGTCCTGAGCAATCAATTCTTCAGGCAAATCATAATAAAAATCGGATTTTAATAATTGTTCCATAAATTACTAATTGTTCCTTTCTGTTATCTTCTACATACAAAGTTGCCTGCATAGAAAATCTATGCAAGCAACCATTATTAACTAACTTCTTAATTCTGCACCAAACTTCTTATTCATCTGTTTCAGAATCTTTTTCACAAATCCATCTACTGATTCTGCACCAAAAGCTTCCTCCTTTGGCGTGAATAACACAGTAAATGCCATACTCTTCTTATCTTCACCAATCTGAGCACCTTCGTAAATATCAAATAACTTAATACTTGTAATATACTTGCAGGCTTCTTTCATGGCTGTTTCAATTTCACCGCAGGTAATATTTTTATCAACTACGATAGCAAGGTCACGCTGTTCTTCTGCGAATTTTGGAAGTGGGGTAAACATTGCCTTTTTGCCATACCACTGTGATAATGTTTCCAAATCAATTTCCATGATATACATTGGAGTACGAAGGTCGCATTCATCAGCGATGTCATAAGCCAATTTACCAAAGTAACCGATTTCCTGTCCATTACAGCTGATACTTGCTGTCTGGAATGGATGTAAAAATGTATTTTCTGTATTTGCATAAGTAAATTCAAGATGAAGTACCTCTGCAACTTTTTCTGCAATTCCCTTCATTGTGAAGAAATCTTCTTTTGGACCAAATGCAGCAACACAAAGTGTCTGACGTTCATCCGGATACTCTGTCAATGGAAGTTCTTTCGCAATGAACTTTTTCGCAACTTCGAATAATCTTCCTTCTAAATTGCCTTTTTTCTGATTACGTACAACTGCATTAATCATAGAAGCTGCCAAAGTTGTTCTCATCAATGACAATTCTTCGCTGATTGGATTCATGATACGGATTGCATGGCGTTCCGGTGCATCTTCCGGTAATCTTAATAAATCTAAATCAGATGGTGAGAAGAACGAATAATGAATACATTCATGTGCACCTACACCGCAGAGAGCTTTTTTCAAGCGCAGCTCTGTCTTCTGAACCATATCCTCTCCGCCTACAGTAACCTGTGCTGTTGGCATAAAGGTTGGAATGATATGGTCATATCCATACATACGAATTACTTCTTCTGCTACATCCTGATAGGTTTCCATATCTTCACGGTATGCAGGAATCTGTAATGTTAAATTATCACCATCTACTTTTGGCTGGAAGCAAAGGTTTGTCATAATACGGATAATATCTTCATTTGGAACTGTAATACCAAGTACGGCATTTACTTTTGAGATGCTTACCGTTAATTCTCTTGGTTCTACACTGTTTCCTGTATTTACATCTACATGTAATTTTGAAACCTTGCCGCACTCTAACTCTTCAATTAAATGAAGTGCTCTCTTCATTGCCATAACAGTTGCATATTCATCAACGCCCTTTGCATAACGCGCGCTGGAATCAGAACTCTTACCTACGGCTCTTGAAGTTCTTCTGATATTATCACGGGCAAACTTAGCAGATTCAAATAATACAGTATTAGTTGTTTCTCTAATTTCTGAATTTAAACCACCCATAACACCTGCTAAAGCAACCGGTTTTACACCATCACAGATAAGCATGTTTTCTGTTGTTAATGTCAATTCTGTTTCATCTAATGTAGTAATTTTCTCACCATCTGCTGCGCGGCGTACATTGATTGCATTTCCTTCTAAGGTTGTATAATCAAATGCATGCATTGGCTGACCAAGTTCTTTTAAAATATAGTTTGTAATATCAACGACATTAGAAATTGCATTAATTCCAACAAGTGCTAATCTGCGCTTCATCCATGCCGGTGACTCTGCAATCTTTACATCATGTACATAATGTGCGCTGTATCTTGGACAAAGTTCAGGACAATCAACGGTTACATTAAAACCTTCTAATGTCACATCGTCTTCTGTATAGCTTAAATCCGGTGCTTTGAATGGCTTTTCCAATACAGCAGCGATTTCTCTGGCAATACCAACAATACTCTGGCAGTCTGGACGGTTTGCTGTGATTGCGATATCAAAAATCCAGTCATCTAATCCCAAGATTGGTTTTACATCTGCACCAATTTCTGCATCTTCTGGTAAAACTAATAATCCATTATAACCAGCACCCGGATACATATCTTCGCTTACACCAAGCTCTACACCAGAACAAAGCATACCGAAAGATTCATGGCCTCTTAATTTACCTTTTCCGATAGTCATTACACCTTCTACTGTTTTGTGATCCTTTGCTGTTGCATAAACTGTGGCACCAACCAAAGCTGTCGGGAATTTACCGCCTGCTTTTACATTATCTGCGCCGCAGCAAATCTGAAACTGTCCATGCTCACCACAGTCCACCTGACAAACATGCAAATGTGTATCTGGAATTGGTTCACATGTTAATACATGGCCAACTACTACTTTGCTAATGTCTTTTCCTACTTCATATAACTCTTCTACTTCAAATCCACAGGAGAATAACTTTCCTTCTAATTCCTGTGGAGTAATGTCGATATCAACATAATCTTTTAACCAACTTAATGGTGCTATCATCTCTATTTACCAAACCTTTCCGTCTTATTTCGTTTTCAGTAATTATTTATCATTTAACTGATTTAACACTTTAATATCTGATTCAAACAATAATTTAATATTGTTAATGCCGTATTTTAACATTGCTGTACGCTCAATACCGATACCAAATGCAAATCCGCTATAAACCTCTGGGTCAATGCCGCAGTTTTCTAATACTTTGTTGTTTACAACACCGGCACCAAGAATTTCAATCCAGCCG
>CAYYZV010000185.1:0-4395 GCA_964476275.1 uncultured Roseburia sp. | reverse complement strand
GGAGAAGAACGATGAGAGTAGGAATGGGTTATGATGTTCATAAATTAGTAGAAGGTAGAGATTTAATTATAGGCGGTGTGACAATTCCGCATACATTAGGATTATTGGGACACTCAGATGCAGATGTACTGCTTCATGCGATTTCGGATGCATTACTTGGAGCGGCAGCGTTAGGAGATATTGGAAAGCACTTTCCTGATACAGATCCGGCATATAAAGGCGCTTCCAGTGTAAAGCTGTTAGAACATGTTGGAACTTTAATAGAGGAAAAAGGCTATGTAATTGAAAATATTGACGCAACGATTATTGCACAGAAGCCGAAAATGCGTCCGCATATTCCTCAAATGGAAGAAAATATTGCAAAGGCATTAAAGATTGATGTAAGTCAGGTGAATGTAAAGGCTACCACAGAAGAAGGCTTAGGATTTACCGGAACGGAAGCAGGGATTTCTTCTCAGGCAATCTGCTGTTTGACTACGATCTATGAAAATAGCGTAAAGGTGGCAGACAGTGAAGGAGGATGTCAAGGCTGCCAGGGAAGGGCATAAAAATCTTGACAAAGAAGCCGTAAATTAATACACTAATCGGAGTAGGGAAAAAGGAAAAGGAAGTATATTATGGAAAATAAATTTAAATTTTTTAATTCATTAACAAGAACAGTGGAGACGGTGGTTCCGCATGAAGAAGGAAAGATTGGAATGTATACCTGTGGACCGACGGTATACCATTTTGCACATATTGGAAACTTGAGAAGCTACATTATGGAAGACGTATTGGAAAAGTCTCTTCGCTATGTAGGTTACGATGTAAAACGTGTTATGAATATTACGGATGTAGGACATCTTTCTTCGGATGCAGATACCGGAGAGGATAAGATGTTAAAAGGTGCACAGCGTGAGAATAAGACTGTTATGGAGATTGCAAAATTCTATACAGATGCTTTTTTTGCAGACTGCGCAGCGTTAAATATTAAAACACCAGACGTCGTAGAACCGGCTACCAACTGTATTCCGGAATTTATCCGGATGATTGAAGGATTATTAGAAAAAGGGTATGCATACCTTGCAGGCGGCAATGTATACTTTGATACTTCTAAATTAAGCGAATACTTTGTATTCTCTTCACAGGCAGAGTTAGATACTTTTGTAGGTGTCCGTGATGACGTAGAAGAAGATACAAATAAGAGAAATAAAAACGACTTTGTACTTTGGTTTACAAAGTCTAAATTCGAAGATCAGGCATTGAAATGGGAAAGTCCATGGGGTGTTGGTTATCCGGGCTGGCATATTGAATGCTCCTGCATAGGTATTAAGCATTTAGGTGAATATATGGATATTCACTGCGGCGGTGTGGATAATATGTTCCCACATCATACCAATGAAATTGCACAGTCAGAAAGCTACCTTGGACATAAATGGTGCCCATACTGGCTGCATGTACAGCATTTAAATGACAGACAGGGCAAAATGAGTAAATCAAAAGGAGATTTCTTAACAGTATCTCTTTTAAAAGAAAAAGGATATAATCCATTGGTATACCGTATGTTCTGTTTGCAGTCTCATTATAGAAAACCTTTGGAATTTTCTTTTGAGATTTTGGATAATACAGCAGCAGCTTATAATAAATTAGTAAAACGTATTGCAGGATTAAAGAATGAAGGAGCTGTAGACGAGGCAGTATTTGCAGAATTTAAAGGTAGATTCGAAGATGCAGTCAGCAATGATATGAATACTTCTATGGCACTGACTGTTTTATATGATTTATTAAAAGCAGATACAAATGATGCGACAAAATTAGCACTTATTAAAGATTTCGATAAAGTACTTTCACTGGATTTAACAGCAGTGCCAAAGGAAGAAGCAAAGCCGGAAGTTGATGCAGAGTTAGAAGCTTATGTATTAGCAAAAATTGAAGAACGCAAGGCTGCAAAGAAAGCAAAAGATTTTGCGACAGCAGATGCGATTCGTGATGAATTATTGTCAAAAGGTGTTGTAATTAAAGATACTCGCGAAGGCGTTGTATGGCATGTAGAAGCCTAACAGGCATTAGGAGATAATTTTGATACAAAAAGGAATCGATTCTTATTTAAAAGAACAATTTGAGATTGCAGATGTGGACGTGCGGACATATTCCCCGTTGACACTGGCTTATATTGGAGATGGTATCTATGACCTGATTATCCGGTCTCTTGTAGTGGCCAAAGGCAATACAAGGGCCGGAGAATTACATAAACGGACCAGCCAGATTGTAAAGGCAAAGACACAGGCGGAGATGATTGAGGTGCTGCTTCCGATGCTGACAGAGGAAGAAGCAGATATTTACCGTAGAGGCAGAAATGCCAAATCTCCGACTATGGCGAAGAATGCCACAATGTCAGATTATAGGAAGGCTACCGGATTTGAAGCATTAATGGGATATTTATATCTGAAAGATGAATTTCCACGTATAGTAGAATTAGTAAAGAGTGGTATCGAAACTATGGATTTACGGCTGTAGCTGGATTAAAAAAGGAGTGGCAGATTATATGGGATACGAAGAATTAAAAATAGAAGGCAGAAATGCCGTTTTGGAAGCATTTCGTTCAGGAAAAACCATTGATAAGCTGTTTGTGCTGGATGGCTGTCAGGATGGACCGGTTCGCACGATTGTCAGGGAGGCAAAAAAGTACGATACCATTATTCATTTTGTAGAAAAAGAACGTTTGGATCAGCTTTCAGAGACAAAGAAGCATCAGGGAGTGATTGCAATTGCTGCAGCGTATACCTATGCAGAAGTAGACGATATTTTAAAGAAAGCAGAGGAAAAAGGCGAGCCGCCATTTGTTTTCCTTTTGGATAATATCGAAGATCCGCACAATTTGGGAGCGATTATCCGTACCGCTAATTTGGCCGGAGCGCATGGTGTGATTATTCCGAAACGCAGAGCGGTAGGTTTGACAGCAACTGTGGCAAAAACTTCTGCGGGGGCAATTAATTATACTCCGGTTGCAAAGGTGACAAATCTTTCTGCAACGATTAAAGAATTAAAAGAAAAAGGCATGTGGTTTGTCTGTGCGGATATGGGCGGCACAGAAATGTACAAGCTGGATTTAAAGGGGCCAATTGGCCTTGTAATTGGAAATGAAGGGGAAGGAGTCAGCAAGCTGGTAAAGGAGAACTGCGACTTTATTGCTTCTATTCCAATGAAGGGAGATATTGATTCTTTGAATGCATCTGTGGCAGCAGGTGTATTAGCATATGAAATTGTAAGACAAAGGTTACAGTAATGACAGGAGAGCTTTAAACAGCTCTCCATTTTTAGAAAGAGGAAAAGAATTGGGAGTATATCAGAATCTGAAGGACGAAGAATTAATTGAACAGCTGCGTCTGGGAGATGAGCGGATTATGGATTTTATTTTGGATAAGTATAAGCCTTTAGTCCGCAAGAAAGCCAATACGATGTATCTGATAGGCGGAGAGACGGAGGACTTGATACAGGAGGGCATGATAGGGCTGTTTAAAGCGATTCGTGACTACAATGAGGAAAAGGAAAGTTCTTTTTACCATTTTGCTGAACTGTGTATTAACCGCCAGATTTATACTGTTGTAGAAGCTTATAACCGGAAAAAGCATGCACCGCTTAATACCTATGTTTCTTTGTATTCCGGTACGAATGAAGATGGAGTCGTTTTAGCAGATGCCCTTACAGCGGGAGGCGCAGAGAATCCGGAACAGATGATGATTGAGCAGGAAAATCTGATCTTGTTTTTGGAAAATCTAAAAGAACGTTTGAGTAAAATGGAGCGTCAGGTGCTGGATTATTATCTGGCTGGATTGAATTATCAGCAGATAGCGGAGCAGATGGGAAAGACTTCTAAGTCGATAGACAATGCTCTGCAGCGTATAAAAGCAAAAGCAAAGGAATGAATATGTGAAAAGTGCACAAAAAAACAAATGAAAAATTGTTAAGTTTGTGAACACTTTCGGGGTGGGATGTGCTATTATACTTTTTGTAAAAACCCCCCAATACATTATATATAGTTTTTACTATACCCCATAGTAAAAATACCTTCTCCTAAAAAGGCAGCAGAACGAACGGCTGTCTTTTTTATTATTTAAGCAACTAGTACTATATTCCTATTGGAATTTTTGGGGAAATAGAATTGCATAGATATATTGGACACAAAATGTCTGTTACATCTTTTTTTGTATAAAAAAGCCCTTGCTCTTTGTGTTGTGGAGCAAGGGCAGTTTTTGAAAGCTGATAACGGGAATCGAACCCGTGACCAATTTTAAAAACCCAGTAAAATAAGGAGGTTTGAGCACATCATCAAAAAAGTGTAATCAAAAATGTAATCATGCATATTTTGGACATTAGCATAAGTCCATAATCAGTTATAGAAATATGATTGATTGT
>CAYYZV010000184.1:0-4421 GCA_964476275.1 uncultured Roseburia sp. | reverse complement strand
TTATTATGGAACACCAACACCAATTCAGCAGGTGGCAAACGTAAACGTTCCTGAACCAAGAATGATTCAGATTCAGCCATGGGAAGCTTCTATGGTAAAAGTAATTGAAAAAGCAATTTTAACATCTGATTTAGGAATTAACCCATCTAACGATGGTAAAGTAATTCGTTTAGTATTCCCTGAACTTACAGAGGAAAGACGTAAAGAACTTGCAAAAGATGTAAAGAAGAAAGGTGAAGCAGCAAAAGTAGCTGTTCGTAATATCCGCCGTGATGCAAATGATTCTTTCAAGAAGCTTGCAAAAACAGAGGATGTTTCTGAAGATGAAATTAAAGATTTAGAAACACAGATTCAGAAATTAACAGACAAATACATTGCAGAAGTAGACAAAGCAGTAGATGCAAAGACAAAAGAAATTCTTACTGTTTAATTAAGGATGTGACTGAGGACATGAATCTATCATGTCCTCATTTGTGCATATAAGACCTAAAACTTAAATTTTTATAAATTAATCCGCCAGAAAATGGGCAGAACAGGGGGCAGCATGAATATTCCAAAACATGTGGCAATTATTTTAGATGGAAATGGAAGATGGGCAAAGAGTAAGGGAATGCCTAGAAATTATGGTCATACCATGGGTGCAAAGAACGTAGAGACAATCTGCGAAGTGGCGCATCATATGGGAATTAAATACCTGACTTTTTATGCGTTTTCTACAGAAAACTGGAATCGTCCGGAAAGTGAAGTAAAGGCATTAATGTCTTTACTTGAAAATTATTTGAAAACCTGTATGAAGACTGCAAAGAAAAATCATATCAGAGTGCGTATTATTGGCGATATTACAAGACTGGAAACCTCTTTTCAGAAGCAAATCAAGGAATTAGAGGAAGCTTCGAAAGAATATGATGGTTTGAATCTGCAGATTGCTATTAATTATGGCAGCAGAGATGAAATGGTTCGCGGTATGCGTAAAATGGCAGTGCAGGTGGCAAGTGGTGAACTAAAGCCGGAGGATATTACCGAGGAAGTATTTGAAGGATTTTTGGATACAGCTGATATTCCGGACCCGGATTTATTAATCCGTACCAGCGGGGAACAGCGTTTATCCAATTATCTGCTGTGGCAGTTAGCATACAGTGAGTTTTATTTTACAGAAGTACCTTGGCCGGACTTTAATAAGACTGAATTAGAAAAAGCAGTAGAGGCTTATCAAAAGAGAAACCGCAGATTTGGCGGATTAAGTGAGGAATAAATTATGTTTAAAACAAGATTAATTAGTGGGATTGTATTGGTGATTTTAGCATTGGTATTGATTCTTACAGGCGGAAATGTATTATTTATTACTACTTTGGCAATTTCCTATGTAGGTATGTTTGAATTATACCGTGTATTTAAAATTGAAAAACAGCTGCCGGCAGTCATAGGATATCTTATGGCAACCATATATTATATCAATTTAAAGTTTGCTTTTTTACCGGATATGATGATGTTTGTACTGGTTTGTCTGGTGGCTCTGATGTTTGCATATGTGTTTACATATCCGAAATATAAGACAGAACAGATTCTGGCTGCATTTTTTGGAGTATTTTATGTGGCAGTGATGCTGTCCTTTGTATACCAGACCAGAGAAATGAATGCAGGTGTTTATATTGTATGGCTGATTTTTCTGTGTTCATGGGTGTGCGATACCTGTGCGTACTGTGCAGGAAAGTTGTTTGGCAAGCATAAAATGGCACCGATTTTAAGTCCGAAGAAGTCAGTTGAGGGAGCAATAGGTGGTGTAGCAGGAACCGGATTATTGACTCTTTTGTATGCAAATATTTTTAAAGAAGCGATGGGAATTGGCAGCAGAAGCGTGATTGCGCTTGCAGTGATTTGTATGATTGGTGCATTGATTTCTATGGTTGGAGATTTAACGGCTTCTGCGATTAAGCGTAATTATGATGTGAAAGATTACGGTACATTAATTCCGGGTCATGGCGGTATCCTTGACCGTTTTGACAGTGTGATTTTTACAGCGCCAATTATTTATTATTTGGCTGCAACTGTAATGAAGCTGTAAGACGATGACAGGGGAAGGAGAAGAATATGAAAAAAATTGCAATTTTAGGTTCGACAGGTTCCATTGGTACACAAACTTTGGAAATTGTAGATGAACAGGGTGATATTGAGGTTGTTGCCCTATCAGCCGGTGGCAATATTACATTATTAGAAGAACAGATGCGAAAGTATCATCCCAAATATGTTAGTGTATGGGAAGAAGCTAACGCAAAGGAATTAAAAGAGCGGACAAAGGATTTAGGCATTCCGGTAGGCTTTGGCTTGGATGGTTTATTAGAAGCAGCAACAATTGAAGAAAGTGAAATTCTGGTTACTGCAATTGTTGGTATGCTTGGTATTCGTCCGACAATTGCTGCGATTAAAGCAGGAAAAGCGATTGCATTGGCCAATAAAGAAACATTGGTTACTGCAGGGCATATTATTATGCCATTAGCGAAAGAATACAATGTACCGATTCTGCCGGTAGACAGTGAGCACAGTGCGATTTTCCAGTCTTTACAGGGGGCAGAGGGAAATAAGATTCATAAAATTTTATTAACCGCTTCCGGCGGACCATTCCGGGGCAAAAGCTATGAGGAATTAAAGGGCATGCAGGTTGAGGATGCATTAAAGCATCCAAATTGGAGTATGGGAAGAAAAATTACGATAGATTCTTCAACTTTAGTAAATAAGGGATTGGAAGTAATGGAAGCAAAATGGCTGTTTGGTGTGGAATTAGACCAGATTCAGGTAGTTGTACATCCACAAAGTGTGATTCATTCCGCAGTAGAGTTTGAAGATGGAGCAGTGATTGCCCAGCTTGGCACACCGGATATGCGTCTGCCGATTCAGTATGCACTTTATTATCCAGAGCGCAGAAGTTTAAGTGGAAAACGTTTAAATTTATTTGAACTTGGCAATCTTACTTTTGAAGAACCGGATATAAAGACCTTTAAGGGATTAGCATTGGCTTATGAGGCGATGAAGCGCGGAGGAAATATTCCAACAGTTTATAATGCGGCGAATGAAAAGGCAGTAAGTCTGTTTTTGGATCGTAAAATCAGTTATCTGCAAATCACAGAATTGATTGAAGCATGTATGAATCAGATACCATTTGTTGATAATCCGGATTTGGATGCAATTTTGCAGACTGAGGCAGACACGTATGCGCTTATCAATGAATTAATAATGAAATAAGCTTTTAAGAGTTGATGTTGGGGATTTTACTAACGGTAATATGATGTTAGAAAGGTATGCTTGAATGAAAATTGTAGTTTCACTAATTATATTTAGTATTATTATTTTATTCCACGAACTTGGACATTTTTTGCTTGCAAAAAGAGCCGGAATAAAGGTAAATGAGTTTTCTCTTGGATTGGGACCAACTATTTTTGGGATTCAAAAAGGAGAAACAAAGTATTCTTTAAAATTACTTCCTTTTGGCGGTGCCTGTATGATGGAAGGCGAGGATGAAGACAGCACTTCCGAAAACGCTTTCGGAAGTAAGTCCGTATGGGCAAGAATCAGCGTAGTAGCTGCCGGTCCGATTTTTAATTTTATTATGGCATTGGTATTTTCTTTTGTCATTATTTGTGCGACTGGCTATGATTTGCCTGTGCTTGTGGATGTGACACCTGGTTATGCAGCGGCAGAAGCGGGCTTAATGGCAGGAGATGTGTTAGTTGAGATGAATGGAAAAAACATTCATTTTTATCGTGATGTCAGTGCTTACAGTCTGTATCATGCAGGAGAACCAATAGAATTGGTGTATGAGCGTGCAGGCGAAAGATATACGACAGAGCTGGTACCGAAATATGATGAAGAATTAGGGCGTTATCTTTACGGGTTTGTAGGAAGCGGAGCAAGGGAAAAACACAGCAGTAATATATTTACCTTGATAAAATACAGTGTTTATGAGGTGGGATATTGGATTGACTCTACGATACAAAGCTTGAGGCTTTTAGTAACCGGAGGCGTATCTGTTAATGATATGTCAGGGCCGGTTGGCATTGTAAGTGCGATTGGTGATTCTTATGAAGAATCTGTTTCTTATGGCATTGGTTATGCAATTTTGCAGATGATGTATATTTCTGTATTTTTGTCAGCGAATCTTGGCGTGATGAATTTACTGCCGATTCCGGCTTTGGACGGCGGCAGACTGGTGTTTTTAATAATAGAAGCAATTCGTGGAAAGAAAATTGATCCGGAAAAAGAGGGAATGGTTCATTTTATTGGATTAGTTTTACTATTGCTTTTGATGGTAGTAATTATGTTTAATGATGTAAAAAGAGTCTTTACAGGTATTTAGTGTTACCGAAGATAGATGAGGAGGGGCTATGTCTAAAATTGTTCAAATTGGAAATCGTGTGATTGGCGGCGGC
>CAYYZV010000183.1:0-4445 GCA_964476275.1 uncultured Roseburia sp. | reverse complement strand
CAATGGATTTCTATGTGGGGAAATGCAGTTTCCTTCGCAGAACACAGACCTGAATCCTATGCCAAAAATATCACTTTACGTTATCCAATTTATGTACCCTTCGACGGCGAGGCACTCCGTTTTACCTTCGATAATTACTGCGGATCAGAAAGTATTGATATTACGAAAGCAACGGTTGCCGTTTCTCATGTCAACATCACAGACAAAATCGGTCTGACATGTCCTATGAACGAAAGTGACATTTACGATATTACCTTCTTTAGCAGTCCTGATGTAAAAATTTTCCCAAAAGATCATATCGTCAGTGACCCTGTTTTTATGGATTTAAAAGCTGGAGATACCATTTGTGTAAATCTCTATTTTGCAGATTACACCTGTATGCGCTCCGCAGTATTAGTTACAGGACCACTTTCAAAGGGATTTTTCTGTATCGGTGATGCAGCTCATACCGGCAGACTTCCTATAGAATTAACAAAAACTACGAACTGGTTTTACTTCCTGAGCAATATTGAAATCCTATCTTCTCAGGAAAACCATACCATTATGTGCTACGGTGACTCTATTACTGCACAATCCTGGCCGGATTATCTGATGCTTCGCGCAGCTTCAAACGCAAATAATCACACCGCTGTCATCCGCCGTGCAGTAAGCGGCACAAGAGTTCTTCGTCAATATGACTGCATTACCTACCAGTCTTACGGACTCAGCGGAAAAAATCGTTTTCTTCATGAAGCGCCCGCTTCCGGCTGTGATACAATTATTATTCAGCAGGGAATCAACGATATTATTCATCCGGTTGGAACAGAACAGAATCCGTTCCGCCCAATGAGCGACCTTCCAACTGTAAAAGAACTGGCAGAAGGTTTGAAATGGTATATTGATGAAGCAAAGAATTTGAATTATAAAGTTTATATGGGTACACTTTTGCCATTTAATGGCTGGCGCACCTATGCTCCATTCCGTGAAGATCTTCGAAATGAGATAAATGCATGGATACGAAGTAATAAGGATATCGATGGCTGTATTGATTTTGATATCGCTTTAAGAGATGAACAGAATCCTTCTTCTTTTAAGGCTGGTTTCGACAGTGGAGATCATCTGCATCCAAGTAAAAAAGCCTATAAAGCTATGGCCGCGGCTGTTCCTGGACATTTAATTTATTGATATGAGCAGTCTTTAGAATTGTTACACAATTCTAAAGGCTCGCGTTGCTCGCCAAATAGGAAAACCCGAATGAAAACTTTTATTTATAAAGAAGTTTTCATTCGGGTTTTCCTATTTTTCTCTGCTTATTCGCGGATAGTCGTGGATAGTCGCGCTTATCCGCGCAGGTGTTTCCTTACACGCTCTATCAGCATTTGTAATGCTACTAAATTCTCGCCGCCCTCTGGAATAATGATATCTGCCCGACGCTTGCTTGGCTCTACAAACTGCTCATGCATTGGCTTTACCGTGGTCAGATACTGATCGATAACACTGTCTAAGGAACGTTCACGCTCCTTTACATCTCTTAAAATTCTGCGTAAAATACGCACGTCTGCATCCGTATCTACAAAAACCTTAATGTCCATTAATTCGCACAATGACTGTTCTGCAAATATCAGAATTCCCTCTAATACAATAACCGGTGCCGGCTTTACAGTCACTACCTCATTAGAACGATTATGCACTGTATAATCATAGACCGGCATTTCAATGGACTTTCCCTGCTTCAACATTTTAATATGCTGACACAAAAGATCTGTATCAAATGCATCCGGATGATCATAATTTAATCCACAGCGCTCCTCATAAGTCATCTCGTCATGACGCTTATAATAATTATCGTGGCGCAAAATACTTACTTCATCTCTGCCAAAATTCTCAATTACTTTATTTGCTAAAGTCGTTTTTCCGCTGCCTGTTCCACCGGCAATTCCTATTAAAATTGTATTCATGGAGTCCTCACTTTATCTGTATCTTAACGATACGTTTGTTATATTTTAGTAATTATTCAGAGCCAAGGCAATTTACATATTTTAATAATCTGAAGTTACAGCAGATTTACCAATAATAGCAAGTGTTGCACTTGTACCAAGTCTGCTTGCACCTGCATCAATCATGCTTTGTGCTTCTGCTTCGTTATGAATACCGCCAGATGCTTTTACACCCATATCAGGACCAACTGTTTTTCTCATCAAAGCAACATCCTCTGCCTTAGCTCCGCCGGTAGAGAAACCAGTAGATGTCTTAACAAAATCTGCTCCTGCTTCTTTTGATAACTCAGATGCTTTCACAATTTCCTCATCTGTTAAAAGGCATGTCTCAAGAATTACTTTTAATACGATATCTTTGCCGCAAGTCTCTTTTAAAGTCTTAATATCATTTAATACATAATCGTATTTGCCGTCTTTTAAAGCACCTACATTGATAACCATATCAATTTCAGCAGCACCGTCTTCAATCGCTGCCTTTGTTTCAAATGCCTTTACTCTTGTATCAGACATACCAAGAGGGAAACCTACTACTGTACAAACCTTTACATCAGAGCCTGCAAGCTTCTCTGCTACAAACTTTGTATAATACTGATTAACACAAACAGATGCAAAATCATGCTCCAATGCCTCTGCACAAATCTTTGCCACCTGTGCTTCTGTTGCATCTGCTTTTAAAATTGTGTGGTCGAAATACTTTGTTGAAATCATTTTTAAGCTCTCCTATCTGTTTTAGATGATGCCGTAAAGCATCATCTTTTATATCTCTGACAGAGGTAAGATTTTACCTCTGTCCCTTATCGTAAGGAATACCCTCTGCCTTTGGTGCACGTGATTTTCCAGATGTAAATGCAAGAATAATCATAGTTGCTACATATGGAAGCATCTTATAAACTGCATTATTAATTCCAAGATTTGCAAGGAATGGAATCAATGGTACCGAATATGCCACTGTACGCAATACTGCAAAGAACAATGCTGCAAGGAAAATAGGAATCGGCTTCCATTGTCCAAAAATCATAACTGCTAAAGCTAAGAAACCGAAACCGGCTACACCCGTATGACCATTACTATTTCCGTCCATGACACTGACTGCATAGAAGAATCCGCCAATACCACCTAAGATACCGGAAAGAACTACACCGGCATAACGCATTTTATATACGCTAATACCTACTGAGTCAGCCGCCTGCGGATGTTCGCCGCATGCACGAAGTCTAAGACCAAACTTTGTCTTATAGAAAACAACCGTTGAAATGACAAGAATCAAAATTCCAAGAATTACTGTCAAATAGGTCTTCTGAAAGAACAATTCACCAAGCAGCGGAATATCTCCCAGTACCGGAATCTTCTGAATATAAAACGCTACATTTGTTGTAACACCGTCTGAATTAAATGTCATTTTACAGAATAACAGCATAATCGCCGGCATTAACATATTAAGCGCTGTACCGGAAATCGTCTGATCTGCTTTCAGATGAATCGCAGCTACACCTAAAAGCAAAGCATATATCACGCCTGCTAAGGCTGCTACAACCATTGCTAACAGCAGAATCATCTGCGGTCCCATTCCGGAACCCTGAATAAAATATACAAATAATGTACCGATAAATGCACCGGCCAACATAATACCTTCCAAAGCAATATTGATAACACCGCTTCGCTCACTAAACATACCGCCAAGAGCTACTAAAAGAAGTGGAATCATTACCGGAAGAGCATTCTGAACAATATAAATTAAAATATCCATCTTTTACTCCTCCTTCTCTGTATTTACAGGTTCCTCTGCATTCACATTTACTTTTGGCTGATTCTTTGTAAATTTCGCCATGAATTTTGCCAATGTACCACTCATAAGCATAGAGAAAGATGAGAAGTAAATGATAACTGCAATTACAATATCAATAATTTCCGGTTTATATCCATAAAGGGCTGATAAAGTGCCGCCTCTTTGAATGTACGAAATAAATATTGATGAGAAAATAATTCCAAGCGGGCTTGAATTACCCAGTAAGGCAACCGCGATACCATTAAACCCGTTGGCTGCAATTACATTAACCGGCTCATAGGTAACACTGCTTCCTGCAATTGTAGTCGGTGCCAAAATTGCAAATGCTCCTCCAAGTCCTGCTAATGCTCCGGCAATCATCATTGTAATAACAATATTACGCTTTCCATTCATACCGGCATAATGACATGCTTCTTTATTAAATCCTGTTGCTTTTAATTCATAACCAAAGGTTGTCTTATTTAAAATAACATGAAGTGCAATCGCAATCACAATGCCAAAAATAATTGCAATACTTACATTCGAACCAGTAATACCAAGCGATGGAATTTTTGCACTCTCCGGCAAATACTGTGTACGCACTCTTACAGCATCATACATGGATGCATTGCTTGTAACCCACATATCGACAAGATACATACCGATATAGTTAAACATAATCGCAGTAATTACTTCGTTTACAT
>CAYYZV010000182.1:0-4465 GCA_964476275.1 uncultured Roseburia sp. | reverse complement strand
TTGATTATAATTGTTTTTTATATGTATTCCAATTTTTACAACATAATTTACATTATGTTGTAACTATTCAGAGTCAAGGCAATTTTCATAAAAATCAGGCGTTCAGCTTGCTGAAACGAATGCTTTTTTGAAAATTTCTTTGGCGAAAAGCCACAATGAGAAAATTCGAAGAATTTTTGAATTGGCTCTGAATAGTTATCCTATCCTCAACACACAAGTCTCAATTCTTCCATTTGTTTTAAATATTCTTCACCGGTTGTCCGAATATAAATTCTTGTCGTTTCAATGCTTTCATGACCTAATACATCTGCTAACTTTGCCAAATCCTGTTTTACTGCATAAAAACATTGTGCAAATAAATGCCGCAGGTTATGTGGAAATACTTTTTCTTCTTTTACTCCCGCCAAAGCGCATATTGCTTTCATTTCTTTCCAAATATTACTCCGATTCAGTGCTTTTCCCGATTTTGTGCAAAATACATATCCGTTTTCAATCTGATTCTGACAAATATATTTTTTCAATTCTATTTGCAGTTTTTCCGATATCAGAATCGTCCGAATCTTTCCTTTATTATGAATCACCACCTTTTTCCGCTTTACATTTTCCACTGTAAAATATTCCAGCTCACTAATACGTATACCCGTGGCACAGATTGTGTTTAAAATCATGGCCAATCTGGTATTTCCATTTTTTCTTGCTGCACTCACCAGACGTTTATACTCTTCCTTCTCCAAATATTTATTTTCTGACGCAAATGTACTTCTCTGGACCCGATACAGCTTCACTTTTGCATCATACCATCCCATAAATTCAAAAAAACGATTGACTGCTGTTAAAAAGGAATTGATACTGCTGACCTCATAATCTCCTTCTTTTAATAAGGAAGCTTTAAATTCTAAAATCAAACTTTTCGTAATTTCTTTTTCTTCTGCATACTTTTTTAGCTTACGCACATCGCATAAATATTTTGTAATCGTACTGCTGCTTCGTTCTTCCTCCAATAGATACTGCTGAAACTGCTCTAATATTTCTTCTGTTATAATTCGTTCCATAAATCTTCCTCACTCCAAAATAATTTCATGCTCTGTGCAGTGAATGCACAGACCTACTAAATAAGTTACTTAATTACTTTCTATTTTATACAGAAACAAACAAAAAAAGACAGGAGGTTTTCTTTTCTCTTCCACCTGTCTTTCTTAATCTTGATTTCGTTTCTATTCTTCTGATACTAATTCATATAATTTTGTTCGAACGTTTTCCGTTACCTTTGAAACCTCCTGAGTTGCCGAAGCAATCTCTTCTGATGATGCTACAAGGCTCTGTATCCGTTCATCTACTTTATGTACTATATCCATCAATTCTTCTGCCCTATGCTGTAAATCACTAATAGCCTCACCAATATCCTTTTTTGTCTGATCACTCTTGCTTACCGTATCTTTTGAATTCTCAGCCAGTTTTTTTATCTGTTCTGCTACTACAGCAAATCCTCTTCCAGCCTCTCCTGCTCTGGCCGCTTCAATCGAAGCGTTTAGTGCTAACAAATTTGTCTCATTGGCAATTGCAATAACATCTGCATTATTTGTTTCTAAATCACCTAAAAAGTCATTAATCTGTGTTAATGCTGTAAGCAATTTGTCTGTAAAATCAGCAACCTCTGAAATAGCGATTGAAATTTCTGTACTCTCCTGTGCATTTACATTACATCCGTTCATTACGCCTTCCATATTTGCATCCAAATCCATAAATTGTTTTTCAATATTTTCAGAAAGCCGCTCCTGCTTTTCTTTATCCCTACTGCGCAGTTCATTCATATCCTCTGCTAAACGAGTAGCCTCTGCTGTTTCTTCTATTGCCAAATCTTTTAAATAATGTACACAATTGTCTCTGTAGTTAAATCCATTATAGATAGCAACCGCCATTTCTTCACAGTTCTTATATCCACATCCACCACAGTTAATACTTCTCTTTTCTACTGCATCCTTTTTCATTTCTCTAAAAATTCGATCTAATTCCGACTTACTTAGCTGTTTCACCCTGCACTTTGCGCTCTTATCTGTATAGCGGCGTACAAAATCATTTATATCTAAAGATGCAAATGCTTTATTTAACTGTTTTAATCGCTGCTCCGGTGTAAGTTTTCTGGCCCATGCTGTTTTTTTGTTGTTTTTCTTACTTTCCTGTTTGATTTTACCGATTGCATAATATGCATCATCTGTCTTCGCTAACTCTTTTTCCACGGCTGTTCCATATAAGCATCCCGCACTGCAATTGAGCGCGTCAATAAACAAATATGGTGTTGCACCCCTAGAAATCCTATCCTTATTTTCTTCCAGATAATGATACATATGCTTTTCGCCTTCTACCTGACGGATGAACACATCCTCACCTAACAGCCAATATACATTCTCTTTCAAACCGCCCGGCATCGGATAAATAGAGCCCAGACCATACTCAATTTCATCCTTAACCGGTGCGCCTTTTATATTATTCTTTCTTACATAGTCCATCAGATGAGAAAATGTAACATTGTATTCTACATATCCTTTCGTATTTGGATCATCAATCTCATTCTTCTTTGCAATACATGGACTGATAAACGCAATTTTATCCTTTAAACCCATATATTTTTTTGCATAAATAGCACTGCACATCATAGGACTGTGAATCGGCATAAGTTTTGGCAAAAGCTCGGGTAAATATTTCTCAATATATCCCACAACTGCCGGACAAGGCTGGGAAATACCGCCCAAAAAGTTATGCTTCTGAATGTAGTTAATATATGCCCAGCTTGTAATATCTGCACCATGGGATACACTTAAAATACGATTTACTCCTAACTTCTTCAAACCTCCTAAAATCGATTCATACTCTTTATAATAGTTTGCCTTAAAAGCAGGTGCAAGAATAATAGAAATTTTTTCTCCTCTTTTCAAATCTGCAAAGAAACGTTCTGTATCATCCATATATCCTCTTGCATCATGCTCGCAGACATCAAAACATGCTCCGCAGGCAATACATTTCTCCATATCTACTTCGATGATATTATCTCCATCTATATTTTTTGCTATATTTGCTCCCTGACAGCTGCATGCTCCTATACAGCGATTACATCCCACACAATCCTTTGTAGTAAAAACCATTTGGCTCATTTTATTTCTCTCCTTTCGCTAAATTTCTTCAAAAACCACTCTCCAACAAAATCCTTATTATATTTATAATAGCATACAATATAATGTTATTCAATATAAGCGAAATTAAGAAAAAAGGAAGACCCGCGTAACTATTGTCAGCAAATCTCCCACAATCTTTCTTACTCATATAAAGCTTTCATCTTCTCGTACTCCATATTAATCTCCTGAATGGTATCCTTATCCCCATTGAGATTATCCGGATGATAAATCTTAATCAAATCCTTATAACGTTTCTTCAGCGCGTCTTCATTATCCACACCGCTAAAGAATAATTCACCCTTTATCACCTTAGATGAACGATATCCTTCTGCTCCGTATTCCGTCACAAAACGATAAAAGTCACGCTGTTTCTCTATCTGTTCTTTCTCAGCAGCCAGCTTCTTTAACTCTCCTTCTAATATCTGCCACTTCATATCAAAAAGATGCTTCTCATGCTCTGCACGCTGGTCTTCAATCTTCTTATTTACCTCGAATTCTCTTTTCTCTTTTTCGAATTCATAGCGTTCCTGTTCAAGCTGCCTGCGTTCCTCTTTCAGTTCCTGCCTTTGATGTTCCAGCTCTACGGTTTCCTTAAACTGCCATTGGCGGAATGCCGCATTGCGGTCATCTGCTGCTGCATTAACCTGACTCATATTTACTCCTTTATCAAAAAACACAAAATGCCGATAGATGCAGTCTGTTCCGCATCTACCGACAATCATACCATGCGCTTCGCACATGCTGTCGCGTGGGCAACCCATGCCATTCGGCGGTATCATGTCAATAGACATGATACACTATTATTTGAACTTCCTCAATTGACGATTTTCACAAATATATTCTAAAAAAAGAATGTACCTTTGGCACGTAATGCTTTAATCCATAATATCATCAATAGATTCCTTCAGTTTATCCATAAATCCCTTTTTCTTCTTCTTGCCATTTGCCGGTTCCACTGAACCTTTTGCCAAAGAACCGCCTGTAGCTTCATCAAACTGACGGAGTAAATCCTTTGCCTCGGAATTAAGTCCGGTTGGTGTTTTTACTACTAAATCTACATACTGGTCACCGCGTACATCTTTATTTCGTAAGGATGGAACTCCTTTGCCTCTTAAACGGATTCTGGTTCCTGTCTGTGTACCTGGTTTTACTTCATATAATACGTCTCCATCTACTGTATTAATACGAATCTCACCGCCTAAAGCTGCCTGCGCAAAGCTGATTGTTGCTGTAGAATAAATATTCATATCCTGACGCTGTAAATGAGCATGCTTTGATACAATTACTTCTACTAA
>CAYYZV010000181.1:0-4469 GCA_964476275.1 uncultured Roseburia sp. | reverse complement strand
TTTTGTCATAATTCCTAATTTCCTCTAACTTTAATAATCATTCCATCGCCTGCATAGGCAGGTGCTCCTACCCACTGCGTAATGGAATCTGTTAAATTTCCTCTATGATAAAAGTGATTGTCTCCAACAAAAACTGCCACAACCGGACTATTTTCACCAAAAACACGCTCTATAAACGCTCTGCTTACAGCCGTCGTGTCTCTGGTTCCTTCTCCGGTTCCAATCACCAGTGCCTGTCCCCATACTGACATGGTTGTTTCTAACAAAGACTGGTTCATTTCTGTATAAAATGGCACATGCGCCAGTAAGATCACCGGTTTATCCGGGTTCTGCAAAAGCCATGCATCCATTGCTGCAAGAGAAGCCTCGTTCACCTGATATACCTCATTATCAATGGCACAGATTACAAAGTCTTCATATTCCAACACCTGAAATGCACCGCACTCATCCTGAAACAAATCATAAATTACAGATTCCTGTGAAATTTCCTCTTCCCATGGAGAAAACAGCTCATGATTGCCTAAGGTAAACAGATACGGCATTTCAAGCTGATTAACATATCCTGTCATATAAGCGGCATTCTCATCTGAATAATAATCTATCATATCTCCGCCCATCAGCACCGCATCAAACTGCTGCTTATTTGCATAAGAAATCCACTGTGGAAGCTGTTTTGCAGATACGGTTCCTTTCGCATTAGAAAAGGCATCGATTCGCTCCTGCGCATTTCCATATGGTCCGACATCTTCTCTCGTCTTAATCGCCAAATGCAGGTCTGTCAGAAACAAAAATTCATACTCACCCTCTACACCCGGAATCACGATCTCTTCCACATAATTTACCTGTATATCCGGATATTCATAATGCTTTGCTAAAACCACTAAAATAATTGCGGCACAAAGCAATAATCCTGCCTGTATCCACTTTTTTCCATTCGTATGATGCTTCATAAAATTCTTGGCACCTCTTCTATCTCTAATCTCTCTAATTTGATTTTAATATACAGCTAGTCCGCTTCTGACTGTCGTTCCATTATAATTTAGATAAGTATAATTCTTCCAGCCGTTTTGCCTCTAATTTTATATTAAAGCCCAATTCATCCAATTCCTTTGAATAACTGCGGCGTCCCTGTCTGCCTGCTGCCTCGAGAACAGCCTTTGCCCACTCTTCAATCGGAGCATCCAGCGAAATATAAGGACAGCCGACTATATCTGCTTCTTTTGTAATGGTATCTGCAAAAACACATGGCAAACCGGAAGCCTGTGCCTCCACTCCAACCATCGGAAGTCCCTCAAAAAGCGACGGCATAACCATCACATCCATCGCCTGATATAATTCGCCGGTATTCTTTACCATGCCAAATAAAACGACACAATCCCACAATTTAAGACTGTCTATCTTTTCTTCTATTTCATATCTCAATTCACCGTCTCCGACCAGCCAAAGCACACTTTCCGGATGAAGTTCCTTGATTTTTGCAAAAATATCAAGTAAAAAAATCTGGTTTTTCTGTTGACTGAGACGTCCAACATTTCCTATTACCAGCTTATCTCCTGCTTCTTCTCGCTTACGAACCGCATTTCTAAGCTCTTTATTATATAAATAACCCTCATAGGCAATGGCATTTTTAAGCACCGTAAATTCTTCTTTTCCAAACAAAAAGTCTCCTGCCGCCTTTGAACAGCCAATACGGTCTGTAATCTTTCCTTTTGCCATTCCCCATAAAATCCGATTCCGAATCGCTTTCATCTTACTTTCTGCATACAAGGTTGCATGACTATGTACAATTCTCACAGAAATCCCATACTTTTCAATAATTGGAAATGCTAAAAAAGCGATTGTCGGCGCATGCAAATGCACAATATCATACTCAGATGCATGTTCTGCAAAAAATTCTTCCAAATATGCTTTTGTACGCCCCATCTTACTTCCTGACAATGCGGGATACATATATACTTTAGACCCCAAAGACTTTACCTTTTCATCAAAGGGTTCTGCTTCATCTCCAAAAATCAGATAGTCCATCTGGATTTTTCCCAGATGCATATAAGTCTGATAATTCAGCATTACCGTACCAACACCCCCAACCGGGCGTTTTCCGATAATTTCCAATACTCGCGCTCTTTTCATGCCTGCCACCATCCCTACTTCCGTAATACCTTCTTATATGCCAATTCCTTTATAAATCCCGGCTGCATTAAAACCACAAAGGTTCCAGCCATGGAAATCATATATTCCGGCACTGTGGTAAGCCCCAGTTCATGCTGGAACTTTCTAAGCTTTGCAAAATCCTTAAAATATGTCCATCCGCTGCGGCGGCGAACCAAAGCCATACTGGTTCTTGCCCGTACTAATATATCATCTATATTCCGAATCTGATATCCCTTTGAAAGCATCCGGCTCCATAATGAATAGTCCTCCAAATACGGAAAGTGCTGGTAATTTCCTACTTCCAAAACTGCACTTTTTCGAAACATAACCGTCATATGATTCAATGGATTACGATTCTTTACATAAGAAAGAATCTCTTTTTGTGTCTTTGGCATCGTTTTTATACGATCTGTGGTTCCCGCATCGTTAAATTCACGAATCGAACCTCCCAACACATGGACCTGAGGATGTGCATTCATATAAGCTACCTGTTTTGCAATGCGCTTTGGCATCGCAATATCATCCGTATCCATACGGGCAATCAATTCATTTCTGCAAAGTTCTACTCCCCTTGCAAGTGCTCTTCCAAGCTGCTGATTTTTCTTAAATGCATGCGTATGCAGCATTTCCGGATACTTTTCCTGATAACTTTTTATCACAGCATACAATTCCTCTGTCAAAGGCCCATCTTCAATCAGCATAATCTCATCCACCGGATAAGTCTGCTTTACGATACTTTCCAGAGAAGCCTGTAAATATTCCGGTTTTTCTTTTACATAAACAGACATCAAAACAGATACTTTAGTGTTTGCTTCCATCTATACTCTCTCCAAAATTCACGATTTGATAATTTCCAACTTGTTTATAAACAGACATTTTTCTGTCATAGGTCAGCGTTCCAAATACCTTTGCAAATAAGCTAATCTTTCCTGCCAAAATGTTTAACAGCCACTCAAAGCCTGGAATCGTAATTCCCTTCTTTCCATAGCTTTTACGAATCGCAGCCACCATATCCGATGTATTTACATATTCTGCATTCTGCGGACAGAAAATTCCGGATACCTCTTTTTCCATTGCTAAACGTAAGAATTCGCTTAAATTATCGATATAAAGCATACTTCTTTTATTCTTTGTCTTCGGGAAAAACGGCACCTTTACCGCCAGTTTTTCTAATAAGCTATAATTTCCGGTACAATCTCTGCCATAAATCATTGGCGGCCGCACAATTGCCACCTTAAAATTCTCTGTTTCCAATTTTTGCAATACTTTTTCTGCTTTCAGCTTGCTCTTTCCATAAAAATTCACTGGTGCCGGCAGTGTATCTGCATGAATGCGTCCTGTCACAATACCATACACACTCATCGTACTTAAGAATACAAACTGAAGCTTTTGTTTCTTCCCTGTCTGCTCCTGCTTTAAGCGTAAATCAGCTTTTGCTTTCTTAGCCAGTTCTTTTGTCAGCTTATAATTTACTTCGTTGTACAACTCGCCCATATTTGGTTCTTCTTTTTTGTGCACAATGCCTGCAGCATGAAGAATGACATCGTATTCGGAAAAGTCCATTTCCTTCCATTTATCATTTCTCACAGAAACAAATGTAACATGCCACAAATTTTGCGGCATGTTCCCATTTATCTTGTCTATATACTGTTTAAAAGAGGTTCCGATATATCCACTGGTCCCTGTTACTAATACTCTTTTACTCATAATCCGATCCCTACTATAACCATGTTATTTCTTCTTCATTTCTCCAGTTCCGCCTTCTACCACACCTTTATGGAATAAAACTGCGGTAATGGTTCCAACGAAGCATTTCAGATCCATTGCCAGACCAAACTTCTCTACATATTCTCCATCCAGCTTCGCCTTTACAGGAATTTCCAGTTCATCACGTCCATTAATCTGTGCCCAGCCGGTTAATCCCGGTACTACATCATTCGCACCATACTTGTCACGTTCTTTAATCAAATCGAACTGATTCCAAAGTGCCGGTCTTGGTCCTACAATACTCATTTCACCTACTAAAATATTAATCACCTGAGGCAGTTCATCCAAACTGCTCTTGCGAAGGAATTTACCTACTTTTGTAATATACTGTTCCGGATTAGAGAGCATATGTGTAGGCATATCCTTTGGTGTGTCAATCCGCATGGTACGGAACTTCAAAATATAAAAATGCTTCTTATGAAGTCCTACTCGTTTCTGCTTAAACAGAATCGGTCCCGGACTATCTAATTTAATCGCAATGCAAAGAATCAAAAATACCCACCAGAAAAGCGACAGTGCCAGCAGTGCGCAGATAAAATCCACCGCACGTT
>CAYYZV010000180.1:0-4539 GCA_964476275.1 uncultured Roseburia sp. | reverse complement strand
GCGGTATCAAAGAAATGGATTTGATTCGTGTATATTCTGCAAATGGACAGGATGCCGTGTTCCATGTAAAGGTAACAGATAATGTTCAGTATGAAGAATTATATGCACCAATCCATTATATTGAATGTAATAAATTGACCCCTTCTTTATATGATTCTTATTCCAAAGAACCATCATATAAAGCAACACCAGTCCGCTTTGAAAAATGCGAAGAATAATAGGGAGGTAGCTTATGTATCGTATTAAAATCGACAGAAGCCGCTGCATTGGCTGTCTTACTTGTGTAACAGCCTGTGTTGTCAGCCACGAAACAGAGAGTGGAGATGCCAGAAACCGTGTGGTTATTGACAGTGAGACGAAACCGGCACCAATTTTCTGCCGTCACTGTGACAGACCGGAATGTGTTTATACCTGTATGACAGGTGCTATGAAGAAAAATCCAAAAACAGGATATGTGGAATATGACAAAGAGCAGTGTGCAAGCTGCTATATGTGTATTATGTCCTGTCCATATGGAATTTTAAAATATGACAGCATCAAGCAGCTTGAAATCATGAAATGTAATATGTGTGTACATAGAAGTAAAGATGGAACCGGCAATCCAATGTGTGTTGAAAAATGTCCGATGGGGGCAATCACAGTTGAGGAGGTGGAAAAATGAGATATGTAGTAATCGGTGCTTCTGCTGCCGGTATTAATGGTATCAGAGAACTTAGAAAACTGGATAAAGAAAGCGAAATTATTTTGGTTTCCAAAGATAAAGAGATCTATTCACGTTGTATTCTGCATCATTATCTTAGCGGTCACAGAACACTTCCAGAGCTGAGTTTTGTAGAAGCAGATTTCGAGGAACTCTATAAAGTACAGTGGATAAAAGGAAAAGCCTGTACCGGTGTAAAACCAGAAGCAAAGATGATTGTATTAGAGGACGGAGAAGAAGTGGAATATGATAAGCTTCTGATTGCTACGGGTTCCTGCACATTTATTCCGCCAATTAAAAATTTAAAGGAAGCAAATAATGTGATCGGTTTTAGAAGTGTTGATGATATTGCAGCTTTAAAAGAAGTTACGAAAACTCATAAAAACATTTTAGTTATCGGTGCAGGACTTGTTGGTATGGATTGTGTAAGCGGTTTAGTGGAGCTTGGTGTGAACGTTACTGTTGTAGAAATGGCAGAATGGATGCTTGTGAAACAGCTTGATCCGAGAGCAGCAAAGACCTATGAGGATGCGTTTACAGAAAAAGGCGTTACGCAATATTATGGAGCAGGAGTTTCTGAAGCAATTCTTGACAATACTGGAAAGATTACAGCAGTTATTCTTAACGATGGAACCAATATACCATGTGACTATGTAGTGATTACTACCGGAGTGCGGGCTAATATAGCATTTTTAGAAGGATCGGGACTTGAAGTAAGCAAAGCAGGACTTGTTTATGATGAGACGGGTAAGACAAGTAATGATGACATTTATGCTGCGGGTGATGTTTCCGGTATGAGCCCGATTTGGCCGGTGGCGGTAAAAGAAAGTATCATCGCAGCAAGTAATATGGCAGGAGTACCAAGAAAGATGACAGATTTTTTTGCAAGTAAATCTACGATGAATTTCCTCGGTATTCCAAGTATGTCTCTGGGTAATGTAAATCCGGAAGATGATTCTTATTCGATAGAGATTCTTGAAACAAAAGATTCCTACAAGAAGATTGTTCACAAAAATGGAAAAATTGAGGGAGCTATCTTACAGGGCGATTTAGCTTATGGAGGAATTTTACAGCAGCTGATTGCCAGAAAAATTGACGTAACAAAAGTAAAAAAACCTATTTTTGATGTAGACTATTCCGATTTCTTTAACACAAAAGAAAATTTTGAATTCTATTTTGAAGAGAAGTAATTGTTCAGTAGGTCTGTGCATTTACTGCACAGACCGTGAGAACATGATGCAGGAGTGCAAAAATCCCATTGCCGCAGGCAATTATAAATGGATTTTTGCATCGTAATTATGAAGGTACTGAATAATTTCGAAGACAAATAAAAAATAGTGAGGTTAGATGCTTATGATGGAAAGATTAGAAAGAATGCCGGTTCCGGTGCTGCCAACTTTTGTAGGTGCCCTGACGCTAAGTAACGTATTTAATGGTATGGGGTATGCGTGGGTGCGTCATATAACGATGTGGACTGCAACGATTGTTTTATTACTTTATATTGTAAAAATTATAAAATATCCGAAGGTCTGTATAAATGAGTATAAAAATACAGTTCCATGCAGTCTGTATGCAGCTTTCGATATGATAATGATGATTTTAGGCAGTTATTATTTTGACTATATTCCAGCACTGGGAAAAGGTCTTTGGGCAGTGGCAATTGTAATTCATGCATGTCATATTTTAATATTTACATACCGCAATGTAATCAAAGAACGTAATATTAATACATTTGTACCAAGCTGGTTCGTTACTTACAATGGAATTATGGTAAGCTGTGTAGTTGGCGGAGCGATGAATGCGGCAGGAATTTTAAAATACATCGTATACTATGGCATTATCATCTACTTTATCATTATTCCAATTATGATTTGGAGACTTATAAAGGTAGAGGTGAAACCACCGGTATATCATACAATGGCAGTTGTACTTGCGCCATGCTCACTTTGCGTTGTAAGCTACTTAAATGTCATTCAGAATCCAAATGCAGCTATGGTATATGTACTATATGCCTGCGTACTTGTTTCGTTGACATTTATTGTGATAAAGCTTCCTAAGTTCTTTGCTTTCCAGTTTACACCCGGGTTTGCAGGACTTACTTTCCCAATGGCAATTGGGATTGTTGCAAGTCAGAAAATGGCGGGATTTTTAACGACAGTCGGTAATGAGGTTTTTGCTAATGTAGTAAAACAGATTAGCGGAATACAGATTTACCTCACAGCGATGATTGTCGGATATGTTCTTTTAAATTTGTCTATTATGGCTCTTAAGATTGAACGTAAGTAAGGAGTCTATATGAAAATTGGCTGTGCTATTTTGGCAGGGGGTAAAAGTTCTCGCATGGGAACAGACAAAGCACTTCTTAAATATGATGGTAAAAATTTTATAAAGCGACTTTGTGATGAGCTGGATTGTTTTGAAGAAAAAGCCATTGCGAGAGGAAACCGGAGTGATATCAAGGATATTTCCTGGAATATCATTCCGGATATATACCCGGAGCGGGGACCTATCGGAGGATTACATGCAGTTCTTTCCATATGCGAATCAGATGCTGTGTTTTGTGTTTCCTGTGATATGCCGCTGCTGCAGATTTCTTTAGTGAATCATCTTTGCGGATACATGAAGGAAGATATCGATGTAGTGATTGCTGTGACACAAGATGGCAGAAAGCATCCGTTATGTGGTATTTATCGTAAATCAGTATTACCTGTTTTGGAAGAACAGATTTTAGCTGATAATAACCGCATGATGGCGGCGCTGAATAAAATGCGGGTGGAGTATGTCACCCTTGATTTCGAAAATAGCCGGCAATTAAAAAATATCAATACGCCGGAAGATTATTTGGAAATATTTTACTAGAAGGGCTATTAATGATATTAACAAGATAGTTACTGTTTGTGAAAATAAGACTGTCTTCGAGCTCTTTCACCTAAGGCAAGGCTATGGTGTTTGAGCCGGACCAGAATAACTGGTTTTAGGGCCGCATTTGGAAACGAGGCGACCTTCCGCTTTGAAAAGGAGACGGAATACAATAAAAACTGAGGGAGTGGTGTACCCTTAGGTGTTTTTGTTGTCCGTTTCTTTTCGTGGGAGACGGACTTTTTTATTATAATAAAAGGAGGGGAACTTTATGGATTGGTTTCCTCTGCTCAATTCACTTCGAATTGCCGGAATCAGTACAATAATTACCTTTTTTGCCGGTATATTTGCTGCATATTATATTGCAAAAGCACCCAGAGTTGTGAAAGGAATCCTTGATGTGATTCTTACTTTGCCGCTGGTGCTTCCGCCTACTGTAGTGGGCTATCTTTTACTTAGAGTACTGGGACCAAAGAGAATCATTGGCTCTTGGTTTTTATCAACCTATGGAATAAAACTGACTATGACATGGTGGTCCGCGATTTTTGCAACTACTGTCGTTATTTTTCCGTTAATGTATCGTACAGCAAGAGGTGCATTTGAATCTTTCGATGAAACACTCGCCTATGCCGGTCAGACACTTGGACTTAGTAATTCTTATATTTTCTGGCGTATCCGTATGCCGTTTTGTAAACAAGGGATTCTGGCGGGGACGGTGCTTGCTTTCGCACGTGCATTAGGGGAATATGGTGCTACGAGCATGATAGCCGGATATACGCCTGGAAAAACTGCAACAATTTCAACAACCGTCTATCAGTTGTGGCGTACAAATAATGATCCACAGGCATTTAAGTGGGTTATGCTCAATTTAGCGATATCCGCAGTAGTGCTGCTAATTGTTAATATGTTTGAAAAAAAGAAAAAATCAGGAAGGGGTGTGGATTAATATGGCTCTTTCTGTAGATATAGAAAAGAAACTT
>CAYYZV010000179.1:0-4544 GCA_964476275.1 uncultured Roseburia sp. | reverse complement strand
AATAATCCTCCACCTTGCCGGTGGCTGTAAAGTGCTTCCAGGTTTCCTCCATTGTTCATTCCTCCAAATTTGCCGCAATGCGATTCTGCTTGCAAAGCTAATTTTAAATCTTATGATTTAAAGTTAGTTTTTCCAATAGAGAAAATCCTTATACTTTTTTTAATTGGTAAATCTTTCGTCTTGACAAGACTTATATCTCATCTTTATTATAACCAAAGTTTTTGATTAAATAATCACTGTCTCTCCAGTCTTTCTTCACTTTCACCCAAAGCTTCAGGTTCACCTTTGCATCCAGCATCCGCTCGATCTCATAACGGGCATTCGAACCTATTTTCTTTAACATAGCGCCGCCTTTTCCAATGATAATTCCCTTGTGGGAATCTCTCTCACAGACAATCGTCGCATCGATATCAAAAAAGTTCTGACCCTTACGCTGCTTCATCTGATCAATATAAACGGCAATGCCGTGCGGAATCTCATCGTCCAAAGCATGTAATGCTTTTTCACGGATAAGCTCTGCCACAATCGCTCTTTCCGGCTGATCTGTAATTGTATCTTCATCATAAAACTGTGGTCCATACGGAAGATATTTAAAAATCATATCAATAACTGCCGGCAGATTCTGCGCACGCAGTGCTGATACCGGAATGATTTCTGCAAAATCATAGACCTTTCGATAAGTATCAATATACTCAATCACTTTTTCTTTATCTACAGTATCTACTTTATTGATAATTAAAATAACCGGTGTAGTTACTTTTTTCAATTGTTCAATAATATGCTGCTCTCCTGCTCCAATAAAATTAGAAGGTTCAACCAGCCAAAGAATCACATCTACTTCATTTAAAGTACGCTCTGCCACATTCACCATATATTCACCCAGTTTATTTTTCGCCTGATGAATCCCCGGTGTATCCAAAAATACAATCTGGCCCCGCTCCATATCTGTGTAAACCGTCTGAATACGATTACGGGTTGTCTGTGGTTTTTTAGATGTAATTGCAATTTTCTGTCCAATTAAATGATTCATCAGAGTAGATTTTCCTACATTTGGACGTCCGATTAAAGTTACAAATCCTGATTTAAAATTATTTTCCATGCTTCCCCTTTTCTTATGTTGGTTTTTGTATAACTATTCAGCACACCCTTCGCAAAACCGCCTCTTCGAGGCTTTCCTTTTGCTCATGTCGGCTTCTCGCCAAAGAAATTTGCAAAAAAGAATTCCTTCCTGCAAGCAGGAGTCATTCTTTTTATACAAATTGCCTCGGCTCTGAATAGTTAATATAAATTCTTTAATTCTTTAAATAGCCCTGCCTCTCTTCGCAAAGCCTCTTCATTTCCTACAACACAGATGTTTTTATCATTTAACACAGACTCTACCAGCTGCTTTAAGCTGCGAATATCTGCATCCTTTGCATTGATAACCTGATTTCTTTCCTCCTGCAAATCCTCAAAAGTCATTCCCTGCAAATATGCAGTCATAGAACGTTCTCCCTTTGCAAAAGGATTCATCGGCGTATCCATATCACTAATAGTTCCAATAATATACTTTGTCATCTCATGCTCATCTGCTTCAAACTGCTCAATATAAGCCGGAATACCATCGTATACCTCATTGGTCTTTCCAAGATTCGGGTCACGGTAAGATACAAAATACATATCTCCATTTCGCATACAGCCGTTCATACAGCCATAAGCGCCGCCTTTTACTCTAATATTATTCCAAAGATAATCATATCCTAAAATTACCTTTAAAATACGCAGTGCTCCATGATAGGTAAAACCATGTGCACGATAATTTCCGGCACGGGCTACATACTGCACCTGAGAGGCATCCATAAAACCTTCGTTTTTCTGTTCAAATGTAAAGCCTGCTGCCTGTCCAATTCCCTGATTCCGGAAAAGTTTCTCTTTCATAGCCAAAACTTCCGGCTCTACAAGTGCATAATCTTCTTCATTACAGGTTACGCTGACTAACATTCTTTCCGGTGTAAAAATCTTTTGTATTAAGGATTCCAGCTTCTTTGCAAGAGTTTCTTTCTTCTCTTCAAAATTAGACTCTATATCATTTACTGTCTCATAGAAGCGAATACTGTTGCGATAAGCCGCAGTCTTGGAAAAATAACTCATTGCCTGATTGGATGCTACTGAATGGCCTGCTCCGCTTAATGTCATCTGTAATCTGGACTTTAATTCTGAAAGGACCTCCCGCAAACGTTTCCAATCCCTTAACTGAGAGGTAAACATCATTTCCTCTACTAATTTTCTGGCATCAGCCAGTTTATTCGCTAATACTCTTGTACGGATTTCAAACATTACCTGTACTTCATCTTTATCATGAATGCTTGGATAGAGTCCCATGGTACTGCTGACTCCGCCTGTATGGAAGTTTACTTCATTTGCAAAATCTGCATAACCATAACTTTCTGTATCAACATATCCTAAAATGGATTTCAAAATTCCTATATATGGAATATCTTCTTCCGATATATCCTTCATATCAAACAAAAGTGCAAGATAAATAATACCATTTGTAAACATCTCATGATGCATTACCTTAATATCACCTATACTGCGCTCGTGATTTGCAAATGGCAGTGCTTCTTTTCGCATATCTGCCCGCTCTAACATTGGAATTTTTGCCAAATCCTCTTTCGAAGACGGCTCCTCCTGATAAGCTTCCAGGTTCTTTGTATCTTCTATTAATTTTGCAATCTGCTCTATGCTTAAGCTCTCTTTATATGCTTTTAGTTTTTCTTCTAAAGCAGCTTCATTCTTCGCATTTAAACCTTTTTCCGGTTCTACAATTACAATCGAAGCATGGGTATTATCTAAAAAATACTTCTGAAGCAACTCTTCAAAATATGTTGTTTCTGCCTGTTCTCTTAAATAAGCATATACTTCATTTGCTTCTAAATGCAAAAATACTTCTTTCTCATCATAAAGCCAGCTTTCCAGACATTGAATACCATACAGCAATCCTTTTGGAGACGAGCCATAATCCGCCTCTCTGTAACGGAACTCTGAACTATTGATACCAGCCAGAAGGGATTTTTTATTAATTCCTTCCTTTACCAGCTTCTCTAACGTCTCTTTAATAATTTGCAAAAATGCTTCTTTATCAGAGAGGTTTGCATTTTTTGCAATAATACTAAACGTAGGCTGTTTGATACTGCTGTCATAACCGCCTGAAATCTCTGTACCAATTCCTGCATCTGTAAGCGCTTTTTTTAACGGAGCACCCGGTGCACCTACCAAAGCATACTCTAAAATATCAAATGCCTGATACAGCCTGGCATCTAAAGTATTGCCCAGTACCAAATTATAAGATAAATAGGTGTTATTTTCTTCTGACTCACTGGATGAAATCGAATATTTTTTACGAATCTCTGCCGATGCCTTAAAAGCCTTCTGTGTTTTAATCTCCGAATTCGGCTCTGTTTTCTCATATTCACTCAAATATGCTTCATCCAGCCACTGCAGCTTCTCTGCCACATCCATATCTCCGTATAAATAAATATAGGAATTGCTTGGATGATAATATCTGCGGTGAAAATCTAAATATGCTTCATAGGTCAAATCCGGAATACACTCCGGATCACCGCCAGACTCATTGGCATAACAGGTATCCGGAAACAGAGAGTTTAAGATCTGCCGGCTTAGCACATCATCCGCAGAAGAAAATGCTCCCTTCATTTCATTATAAACAACCCCATTAATTATAATTGGACTCTCCGCATCCTCTAATTCATAATGCCAGCCTTCCTGTTTAAAAATTTCTTCGTATTTATAAATATTCGGATGAAAAACAGCATCCATATAAACACTCATAAGATTCTGAAAATCCTTATCATTGCAGCTTGCTACTGGATAAATGGTTTTATCCGGAAAAGTCATTGCGTTTAAAAAGGTATTCAGCGACCCTTTTGCTAATTCGATAAATGGGTCCTTTACAGGATAATTCTTAGAACCGCACAGTACGGTATGTTCAATGATATGAGGTACACCGGTAGAATCCTTGGCCGGTGTACGGAATCCAATAAAAAATACTTTATTATCATCATCATTACTGATGACCGCTACCCTCGCTCCACTTTTTTTATGACGCAGTACAAATCCTTCTGAATTCAAATCCCCCAAAGTTCTTCGTTCTACTAATTCATATGCTGTTACATCTGCTAATTTCATTCTCAACCTCATCCCCGCTGACATAACGTGTCAACCTTCTATCTTTTTTAAATATCTTGTGCAAGATACTCACATTCTATCATCATTGTAGACAAAATTCTATCCTTAAATTAAAATAGAATCCTGTTTGACAGGATTCTCTTCCTGCGGCGGATGGATTTATCGATATCTGCTTTTCCGCAGCAGTGCGATTTTGCCGAAGGCTCTTAATTTCATTGGAATTTCCTATGAAATTAAGAAAGCACCCACTTTCGTGAGTGCCTTTCGGTTCGTCTTTTCATTCAATCTATTGTCGTAACTGTTCAGTACCCTCACAGTTACGATTCGCAAATCCATGAAAATCAGCTACGCTGATG
>CAYYZV010000178.1:0-4624 GCA_964476275.1 uncultured Roseburia sp. | reverse complement strand
CATATTAATTCTCCTTTATTGTCAATAACAGCAATTCAATCACCAAATCAAAATTTACATTTGCATTCAAACGAATCTGTGCCTTATGAAGTGCTTCTAAAATCAGTTCTATTCCACGATAAGAACTTTTCTCTGCCTGTCTTTTTATATCGTAGACTTCATCCTTAAAAATCAGTCCATTTATATCTTTTGTTGCTTTAAAATATAAAATATCCCGATACCATACCATCATTAAATCAAAATAATCATTGATAGCAAGCTTGTATTCATTAATCTGTTTGATCGCAGCTCCCATCTCATAAATTTCAATATCCTTCAAACGCTTCATTAACTGCAATACAGAAGCCTTTAACTCATTAAAATCACTGGATGCTGCAAGCTGAATCGCTTTTCCTACATTTCCCTGTGCAAATGCCACACAAACATCTGCCTGATAATCAGGAATTTCATACTTCTTCATCAAATACTTTTTTATCAGCTCATCCGGCACAGCCTTTATATTCAAGGTCACACATCTGGATAAAATGGTTGGCAAAAAAGTATCTGCATTCGTTGTTAATAAAAGAATCACGGCATATGCCGGTGGTTCTTCAATTGTTTTAAGAAGTGCATTCTGAGCCTGCACATTCATTTTTTCTGCTTCGTCAATTATGTAAATCTTATACCGGCTGCTGTATGGTTTAATTCCAATATCATTATTTAACTTATAACGAATATCATCCACAGAAATAGTATTCGGCTTTTCATGAGAAACATAAATAATATCCGGCTGATTGCGATTTAGCGCCTGTTTACAGGAATGGCATTCACCGCATCCTTCATTGCCGTCATTTTCACACTGAAGCGCCATAGCAAATGCTTCTGCTAACATCCTCTTTCCAGACTTATCCGGGCCGTTCAAAATATATGCATGTGAAATCTTACCCATCGTAATTGCATTCTGCAGATGCTCTATAATTTGTTCATGTCCAATAATATCACAAAATTTTGCCATACACGCCTCCTCCTTACTGTTTCCTTATGTTAAAATATCTAATAGTAATCCTCGGATTTCTCCGATTTTTTCCAAAATCTTAATGTGATTCTGTTCATCATTCATTAGTTCCTGCGCCAGTTCATCCAAATTGGAATCAATCAAACGAATAATTCCATATACGCGATGCCTGCCCTTTCGATCCAAAAAATTCTCTCTGGAAAACTTATGAGAACGATACACCACCTCATTCATAAACTCACGGATCAAACCGCGGTACTTCTTCATATCGCGGATATCCATGTGTCTGGCAATCAGCTCGCCCTGTATCGAAATATCTGTCATCAAAGCGTCTATTTTGGCCTGTAAGCTTGCATCCGTTATCGCACTGGAAAGTGTAAATTTAAAAGAACCATCCCCATGTTCCACTGGTGCAGTATCTGGTACCTGCGTTATCGGTGTCATATTACTTACTTTTATTGCCATTTACTGTCACCCTCTTTTTATAAAAGCCTTTATCTTGGCTTCTGTCTCATCTAAATCCTGATTGATAAATCTGTGTGTGATCTCTGCCTCGGCCAATTTTTCTTCTGAAAAATCTTTTGTATCTGCCAGAAATCTCCTGCACATCTCCTCGTATTTCGGTGCGATTTGATCCCTCTCACGATTTAAAGCGCGCTGCAAACGTTCTCCATCCTCTACTTCGATATAAATAGGGATCAAATATTCCTTTCCATAATAATCTCGGATTTTCTGATACGATTCTAAAGTTCCAATCAGCAGATAATTATATTTTTTTAGATCTATCTGACCGTCATCCACTGTAAAATAAGTCCATATTCCATGCACGGTATGATAATCTCTCCGCTCCACTACCTTGCCTGCGGCTTCTAACTGTGCCACTTTTTCTTTATTACAAAAAAAGTACTCTACACCCTCCTGCTCACCTTCACGTATAGGTCGTGTTGTATAAGGAATAACCGTTCTTAACTGCAGGTCTTTATCGTTTAAAATTCTTTTATATAAGGTATCTTTTCCTGAAGAGCTTTTGCCCATCACGCAATAAATTTTTCCCATACCTCATGCTCCATTTAGTATAATATAGTCTCAAAAAATAATCAATTGCAGCCCGTTAAAACCTTCTGTTTCGGCGGCGGCGTGCTTTCTGTTTCTTTATTTCTCTGTATTTCGCTCTTCTTTCACTTTTTACGGACATATTGTGCCGGATAATATAAATATTATCATAAATATATTTACCAATAAAAAGCAGTACAACTAAAATTGCAAGTGCCACGAAAACTGCAGCAATCATAATTGGCTTTATCTGTATTGTTTCACTTTTTTTATTTTGTTCTGATCCATCTGCCTGATTATCAAATACAAATTCATCCAGCTCCACTCCTGTCGCAACAATATCTGCCGTACCTACAACCCTGTCTGCGTAGGTGTAAGTAATGGTACCTGCTACATCTGAAATTTCATTGTTATATTCAATGAGCGATTCTGCTTCTGAAAATTCAGCATTCTTCGGCAGTATAATATTTGCACTTTCATCTAATATTACAAATGGTTCATTTCCGCTTAAACCGCTTTCTCCATTCTGCATTTCATAAGCAGTTTCATTTTCCAGCACGTTAATTAAATGGAAATTATCAAATCCATAATTAAACATAGCGATACTGTCTGTCCACTGGCTTGTTCTGTCTGTATTCATAACTACAGAAACCAGTGCCATCCCATCTTTTTCTGCAAAGGTAACTAAAGTAGAATTTGAAACGCTTGTATATCCCGTCTTACCGCCGGTACAATATTCATATACATAATTACCACTTTGGTATTTGTGCAATAATTTGTTATGATTCTGCAAAGGTGTTTCTTCTGCATGTTTATTGGTTGGTGGAATCATACGGGCTTTTGTTCCCGTAATCGTACGGAACATCTCATTTTCATAAGCTGCCTGCGCAATTAAAGCCATATCATAACTGCATGTATAATGATCATCATCATGCAAACCATGCGGATTTACAAAATGCGTATTTACGCATCCAAGCTCTGCTGCCTTTGCATTCATCATATCTGCAAAAGTTTCGATATCCCCTGCAATATGCTCTGCTACTGCATAGGCACATTCATTTGCAGAAGCCAGCATAATTGCATAGAGACAATCCTCCATGGTCATTTCTTCCCCATAGTCTCTGGCAATACCTGATCCTTCCGTATTATCAATTGCCGCATCAGAAAAATACACTATCTCATCTAACTCGCTATTTTCCAACGCAATCAGAACTGTCATAATTTTCGTTATACTCGCAGGATAATGCTGCTCCTGACTGTTCTTTTCATATAAAATTGTACCTGTAGAAAGCTCCATAACAATCGCACTTGGAGAATTAGTGCTCAATTCTGCCGGCCAGTAATCCTCTGCATTTACAGCCGTTGTACTTACCTGCAATACACATACTACTGCTAAAATAAAGCAAGTTATTTTTTTTACAAATCTATTTTTTTTCATCTTATATCCTTATTTTGTTATTTAAACCATTTTAAAAACTTACCCATATTATCAGTATATATGCAAAAAAAAATACATGCAACGCTTTTTTTTCACGTTTGAATATTGTATACTAATTACTGGTCAGAAAGCTATCAGACACTTGCTGTCGGATAGCGAAAGAATGTGATTTTATTTTGGAGGATATATAAAGTATGAGATTAAGAAATATACCAGGCGCAGATGAAGCCATCGCTAACAGCGAATATTGTATCAAGCAGCCTGAATCTTTAAAAGGAAACTGGCAAAGTATTTTTTCAACTGCACAGCCTCTGCACATTGAAATTGGAATGGGAAAAGGCCGTTTTATGATGGACATGGCTGCTCTTCATCCGGAAATTAATTATATCGGTATTGAACGATATTCCAGCGTTTTGCTTCGTGCACTTCAAAAAATGGAACAGAACCCTCTTCCAAATTTAAGATTCATGTGCATCGATGCTGCTGATATCGAAGAAATTTTTGCACTAGAAGAAGTAGACCGCATTTATTTAAACTTTTCTGATCCATGGCCAAAGGACAGACATTCGAAACGCCGTCTTACATCACGACAGTTTTTTGCCCGCTATGATAAGATTCTGAAAAAAGAAGGTCACTTAGAATTTAAAACAGATAATCAGGATCTATTTACTTTTTCATTAGAAGAGATTCCGGAAGCCGGCTGGCATTTAGATGCTTCTACAAGAGATTTACATCATGATGAAGTTTTAAACGAAGGAAATGTTATGACCGAATACGAAGAAAAATTTTCTTCTATGGGGAATCCTATTTGTAAGCTGATTGCTTCCAGATAATTTGTAACTATTGAGAGCCAAAACAATTTTCATAAAAAGCATTCGTTTAGCCTGCTGAAACGAATGCTTTTTTGAAAATTTCTTTGGCGAGAAGCCACAGCGAGTAAACACCTAGTGTTTTGGAGCTTAGCTCTGAATAGCTGCGACAATTTTTATTCACAAAACTATATTTTTCTGAAAATAAAAAAGCCCTAAACCCGCATATTTGCAAGCTTAAGACCCTCAAAATGCGCCTTCAGGGGCTCGAACCCTGGACACCCTGATTAAGAGTCAGGTGCTCTACCAACTGAGCTAAAGGCGCGTATT
>CAYYZV010000177.1:0-4633 GCA_964476275.1 uncultured Roseburia sp. | reverse complement strand
CATGCTTCATAGATGCCATAGAACGCACACCGCTGATCGATGCACCAATTGCCACCTCCATGGCTACCTTTTCATTTGGTGACCATTCTGCATAGATTTCCGGGTATTTTACAATATTTTCACTAATTTCTGTACTTGGCGTACCGGGATAAGCAGCCGATACCTTTACTCCTGCTTCATAAGCACCTCTGGCAATCGCTTCATTGCCGAGCATAATCTTTACTTCACTCATTACCTTACCTCTTTTCCTTTATCTTAGCCCATATTCTGTTCTGCAATCAGACCTGCTGCTCCATACATTTCACGAAGCTTTGGTTTCTCAATCTTACCAGTTGGGTTACGTGGAATTTCTGCAAAAATAACCTTACGCGGACGTTTGTAACGAGGCATTCCCATACAATGCGCATTTATTTCTTCCTCTGTCATCTGGACACCCTCTTTTAATTCGATAATCGCAGCTGCAATCTCGCCTAATCGTTTATCCTGTAAACCAATAACAGCTACATCATGTACTTTATCATTAGTACGGATAAAGTCCTCAATCTGTACCGGATAAAGGTTTTCACCACCACTGATAATAACGTCTTTCTTACGATCTACTAAGAAAATGAATCCATCTTCATCTTCCTGCGCCATGTCACCGGTAAAGAGCCAGCCATCTTCCAATACTTCTTTGGTAGCTGCTTCATCACGGTAATAACAGGTCATAACACCCGGGCCTTTTACTGCCAGTTCGCCCACTTCGCCTCTTGCTACAGCATTGCGCTGCTCATCTACAATCTTAGTTTCCCAACCGTATCCTGCTTTTCCGATTGCACCTACTTTATGGATATTTTCTACACCTAAATGTACGGCACCCGGTCCAATAGACTCAGACAAACCATAATTGGTGTCATAAGCATGATTTGGGAAAATACTCTTCCATTTTTTAATCAGACTTTGTGGAACCGGCTGTGCACCGATGTGCATCAAGCGCCACTGGTCTAATTCATACTCCTCTAAATTAACCTTACCGCTTTCAATTGCTTCTAAAATTTCCTGTGCCCACGGAACTAAAAGCCATACAATTGTGCATTTTTCTTTTGATACGGCTTCCAAAATAAATTCCGGTGCAGTACCCTTTAAAAGAACTGCCTTGCTTCCTGATAATAAGCTGCCGAACCAGTGCATCTTTGCACCTGTATGATACAGTGGAGGAATGCATAAGAATACGTCATCCTTCTGCTGTCCGTGATGGTTCTGTTCTACTAAGCAGGCATGTACTAAACTTCTATGTTTATGTAAAATCGCTTTCGGGAAACCGGTTGTTCCTGATGAAAAATAAATTGCTGCGTCATCGTCATCTGTCAGTTCCACTACTGGTGTCTGGCTGGAACAGTTTGCGGACAAAGAATTATAATCATCTGCAAATCCCGGACAGCCTTCACCTACGTAAATCAAAAGACGTCCCTTGCTGATGCGGTCTGCAATCTCTTCCACACGGCCGATAAATGGATTGCTGAATACTAAAATATCTGCTTCTGCCAGATTTACACAGTATTCAATTTCATCGGATGAATAACGGAAGTTAAGTGGCACTGCAAGTGCACCTGTCTTTAAAATACCAAAATAAATTGGCAGCCATTCCAAACCATTCATCATGAGAATTGCTACCTTATCTCCCTTTTTAATCCCCCTCTGGATTAAGAGATTTGCAAAACGGTTTGCTTTTTCATTAAACACGCTCCATGTAATCTCTCTGCGGTAGCTGGTCTTTGGACTTGGTTCTATCAATTCGTACTCTTTCCATGTAACCCTTCTGTCCTCTTTAATCTCCGGGTTAATTTCTACCAGGCAAATATCATTTGGATATTCTCTGGCATTTCTCTCCAAAAATTCTGTAATTGGCATAACTATCCTCTCATATCTTTCGTTCTTTTAATACTTTACACTAATGAATCGATTATACCAAAAGTAATGCTTAAGGTCAACCAACACAAAAGCTCAACCCCCTTAATTTCTGCTATTTTATGGCTGCCGCTTCTGCATTTTTCACTACTAATTCGTTTTCGCATCAAAGTGATGGTGTATTTGACACTTTTTCAGACAGGGATTCCCGCATCGCTCATCTTGATAAAATCGGAAAACTCCTTTGCATCGTTGGATTTGCAAATATTTTAATCGGTATTACAAATCCTGTCGGTCCAGTCAATCTACTATGCGCTTCACTGCTCATGTATGCACTCGGCAGAATTCAGGAGAAGGCAGACAAATTAAAGAGAGACCGACAAATTTTTGAATAAAGTCTTAAAAAGGGCTGACAAACAGCCCCACTATTATGTAAACATAGAAAAGAGTACAGAAAGCGTCTGTATTTCATGTTTCTAGCTGAAAAGGTTAAGAATGGCAGTGTGTATGAATAAAAAAGAAAAATCTGAGAAAGGAGAAATAAGTATGAATGCATGTGCAATGAAACCTAAATTACCATTTGTTACAAGAAATGAGTTGAAAAGAACGCCTGCAAATGAAGAAAATAGAAAATGGTTGAGTTCATGGATTCTCATAATTTTTCTTTTTCTATTAGCAAGGATTCAAAAAAGTTAAGGAGTTCAATAACACCAAAAGAGTAATTTATGAATATCGTAAAATATACATCAGAGTATGAAGATTTATCGAAAGATTTTAAATGTGGTAATGAAGTAATTGATAAATTTTTACATGATGGTAGTGCCTTGGATGAAAACCAGGGCATTACTTATGTATTGTTGTCTGATGAAGCGAATTTTATCATTGGTTATTACAATATTGAAGTTGGAAGAGTTGACCAAATAGAAGTAATCGGAAATAAAGAATATTATAAGCCGATGGGTGGAGCAGTTAATATTAATTCTCTTGCGATACATAATGATTTTCAGGGAATGATGATAGCGGAGGTTGATAATAAGAAAATATATTTGGGTGATTTCTTATTGCGTGATTGTGAAAAAAGAATCTTAGAGCTGCGAAGGATAGTAGGAATTTCATTCATAACACTTTATTCTACGGAGGAAGGCTATCATTTATATCATAATCGAAACAGTTATGAAAATTTTGAAGATGATATGAGTACTTTTGTGAAAGAAAGTGATATTAGTTGTCAAAAACTATATAAATGGGTTGATGATATTATTGAATAATAGGCATATCAGATAGAAGAAATATCTGATATGCGGATTCTCTGCCAAAATATAACCTGTCATCGCATAACTGTAAGAAGCCATAATCTTGCATAACCTGTTTCTACGATACTTCCCAAGATAAAATAAACCGCCGCCATGACAATTGCTGCCAGTGCAATATAAACACTGCTTCCTACGATAAAGGCTGTATTTACCCCCTCGCTCGTAGAGACAATCGTCTGACCTGCATACTCAAAGCTGACATTTGCACTCGAAGCGTCGATGTTCAGCTTCACTTCCGGTCCGCTGCCTCCAATCCCTCCTAATAATGATGCAATCAATCCAACAATAACTGCAATTTTCCGATAGACTTCCTTAGCACCCCACGGTGAGATATCTTCTGACTTATATACTCTCTCTTTAATGGGATGAAGCTGTTCCTTTTCATAAATCAGCCTCTCTTTACACATCGTATAAAGAGCCGGAATCTTCACTACCACAATCCGATACTCCAACTGCGGAATCTGTACATAATCCTCTGCATCGAAACGCGGCCGCTGTTCCATGACAAGTTGACCTAACAACAGTGACTCATCTCCACTCATCTGTCTAATATAACCATCAAACTCAATATCCAGCAAATCTTCTATCGTAAGCGGTAATTCATCCTGATGAATCACCCATGTCCTGCCGCCATGCTCATAAGTCTCTTGTCCGTTTTCTGCCATCAATCCACTGACCGACATTTTTAATACAATAAATGTAATCAAAAACATGATTCCAAAAGCTGCTGCAAAACTGCAAAATATCGTTAAAATACGGTTAAGTCCTCGTGATGCTTTTTTACGCTTTAAAAATTCCTTTGTTCCATTTACTATCATTACTCACTCCGGCAATCATTGCCATTCGAAGCGAGAAGCTTCAGCTGACGACTGTTGACTCATATTCCAAGGGTAATTCTTTCACTTCTTCCCCATTTACCGGAACCGGAAAGTTAAAAACAATCCCCTTAATCCAGCAGCCATCTTTCCATTTTTGTGGAAACAAATCTATCCGTTCAATAAATGCTTTCATGAACTCTTTCTGCTCTGCTTCCGTTGCAGAACCATAAACCTCATCAAATGCTAACAATAACTTATAAATATTATCTCCTGAAATCTTCTCCTGTCTTATACTTCGAATCTGGCTTTGTACTTCTTCTATTTCATTTTCGATTTCTTCTATTTTATCATATTGTTCGTCATAACGGCGTTGTAAATCAGAAATTTTTCTATCATAATGTGAATCATTGACATCCAAACTGTCCATTTGATGTTCCAATCTGGATTTTGTACCTAACGTCTGCTTTAACTGTGCCTGCAGTCCATCCAGTTGCTTTTCCATATTTTTTGTATCAACAGCAGAGCCAATTTTCTTTTTTATCGAATCTGAAAACCGAGAATCTTTTACCATTGCTGATATAATTTTCGCTACCATACTGTTTAATTCGGTCTGTT
>CAYYZV010000176.1:0-4659 GCA_964476275.1 uncultured Roseburia sp. | reverse complement strand
ATGTAATTCATAATACTGCTATGAAATATGGCAAGGTTGCTACCTTTATGCCAAAGCCAGTTTACGGTGAAGCAGGAAATGGTATGCACGTACATATGCTGTTATTAAAAGATGGCGAGCCTGTATTCTCAGACGACAACGGCTACTCACACTTAAGTGAAACAGCTCATTACTTTATGGGAGGACTTTTAAAGCACATTGCTTCTCTTTGTGCAATTACAAATCCTAGCACCAACTCTTTCAAGAGACTGGTTCCAGGTTTTGAAGCTCCTGTAACAGTTGGCTACGCAACCTCTAACCGCAGTGCCGTTATCCGTATTCCTGCTTACGCAAAATCTCCAAAATTACGCCGTTTTGAGATTCGTAACCCAGATGCAACCTGCAATCCATACCTTTGCTATGCAGCACTTTTAATGGCTGGTTTAGATGGTGTTAAAAATAAAATTGACCCACATGCAAACGGCTGGGGTCCATACGACATGAACCTTTATTCTTTATCAGATGAAGAAAAAGCAAAACTTTCTTCCCTTCCAACACGTTTAGAAGATGCATTAGATGCCTTGGAAGCTGACCACGACTACTTAACAGCCGGCGGTGTATTCCCAGAGCACTTAATCAAAAACTTCATTGCTATGAAGCGTAAAGAATGTATGGAAATGTCTAAGATTCCGCATCCGGCTGAATTTGATAAATACTTTAACTTATAAAATGTAACCATTCAAAGCCAAGGCAATTTACATAAAAAGGATGTGTCCTGCTTGCAGGAGCGCATCCTTTTTGTAAATTTCTTTGGTTAGAAGCCACCATGAGGAAACACATAGTGTTTTCTAGCTTGGCTCTGAATAGTTATATAATATTTAGAAATAACTCAATCTCACCCGTTTACCCATTTCCTTCAGACATTTGGTTAATTCCTCTACCAAATTCATTTTGATATTGAAGTTAATCGGCAGGTCCGGATTCTGATGGGCCGGATTAATCGCTCTTCCTACATAGAAGTTAATGTCCGTTGCTTCCTCGAACAACAGCTGACAAATCAGCGATGCTCCATCTTTTTTTAAATACCAGTGTTCATACAATTCATTTGCTGCCAGATAATCCTGTGCATACTCCACAACCTTATTTATCGTAATAACCCCCTCTGTTACCAAATCCACACCTTCAATTTTTGCAATCGGCGGTACATCGGACTTTTCGAAACTTAAGGTTGCTTCCAAACGCTTTCCTAAATATTTTGCAGCAATCGAAGAAGTCGTTCCGCCACAGATAATATGTTTTCCCTGCTTTGAGAAGAATAATGACATCATACGATTTACATCGTCCGGATTCGACGGCGGACCAAATAATAAATTGACCGGTTCACGCTTTCTGATTTTAACGATACAAGCTGTCGCATCATCGCCCGGCTTATTTCCATATAATTTATTGCACTCATCCACCAGCATGGTTGCCAGGTTTTTCGCTGTCAAACCATTCATAGCCATTACTTCCATAAATGCAATAATATCTTCACGTCTCCATCCAAACTTATAGAACATACCCATACCTGCATGCGGACACCCGTCACTCATACCGATAAATACATCATTTTCCTGAAAACGAATGGACGTTTTATAGATTTTCTTTCCATCGATATTCATTTCCGTTTTCGGATATTCATAATTTACACCATTACGCAGCATGATTACCTGGGGATTATCATATTGAATAATTTCTATCATTTCATTATCAATCAAATGCATAATGGTAAATGTCGAATATGCCACACCCCGGACAGAACACACCGGAAGCGTTGCTGCAATGGTCGCTACACATTCATCGATTGGAAGACCTGCTGCCATCATGGTAGAAATAATTTTCGAAGTCAGCGTAGATAAAATACTTGCCTTTACTCCGCTTCCCAAACCATCTGCCAATACGATAACCATAGAATTTTCATTCTGCTCTACTATCTCTACATGATCTCCGCACAGCTGCTCCCCATGATGATTAATACTCTTATAACCAATATCTACACATAAATCATTCATCTGTAATCGACTCCTTTAACTTCGCCAGTGCAATTTTGGTTTCTGCCACAGTCTCTCCTAAAAGGGATGCAATTTCCTGAACGATACGCATCTGTTTGTCTACTACCTTATCTGCAACCTCTACAGTCTGACGGCTGATACTTTCTCTCTTTTCACGATGTTTCTCTTCCTCTGTCACATCACGCATATTACAGATTAAAAGATGGGATTCTCTGTCATATACAATCGATTCCTCTACATAGCGTTTATACTCTGCCAGATATACTCTCTTATTATGAATGGTATTTCCAGTATCCAGTACTTCTACAAAGTCCAATGGATCTAAAATACGCACTACCGGCTCTCCCAAAATATCAGAGCTGAAACGAATATTCATCATCTTTCTTGCAGCCTCGTTTATCTGCTGAACCTCAAAATTTTCATTTAATACAACAATACCGTTTGACGTATTTTTAACAATCGCATCAGAAAAACTCTCTGCCTTGTTTTTTAAATATGGCAGACACATCGATGCCTCTGCTTTACCCTGACAAATAGCAATTGCTTTTTCACGACAGGTACTGTAACCACAGGAACCACAGTTTAATTCATCTGATTTCTTTGTTTTGCCCATCTGACGCAGCACACTGTAAATTTCTGTCTCTGATGGCTGAGTCTTTTTATTCTCGATGTATTCAAACTGTTTCTTCAATTCTACTGCCTTTGGCTGTTCTACATCAAAATCCTTTTTCCCTGCATAATTCGCAACTGTTATGTAATCTCTAATCCGAGAATTTTCATGATATTTTTCCATAACAGGACCGCCAATACAGCTTCCCACACAAGCAGACATTTCAATAAAACATCTATGAATTCTGCCGCTTTCAATATCACGAAGCGCATCCATGCAATTCTGCACACCGTCTAATGCCATATAAGTATAGCCCGGCGCATCCTGTGCCATAGTCTTTAGCACACCGCCCGTTGTCGGGAAGAATCTTGCCCGGCTTTCTTCTGCTTCGTTTACTTCCTGTTTTAGCTCAATATTTTCTTCTTTCAGCCAATTTGTGAGTTCTTCAAAGGTCAAAACAGCATCCACGATTCCCTCATAGTATTCTGCCTCATCCTTTTTCGCAACACAAGGTCCAATAAACACCGTCTTTGCATCCGGGTATCTCTTTTTAATATCATTGCAGTGAGCCTGCATAGGAGATACCACATCTGCCAAATACTCCAATGCAACCGGAAAATATTTCTGTATCAATAAGTTAATCGAATGACAGCAGGAAGTAATAATAATATCACGATTTTCTTCCTTTAACATTCTCTCATATTCATTTTTAACCATAGTAGCACCAATCGCCGTCTCTTCTACATCATAGAAGCCCAGCTTCTTTAATGCCTCTCTCATTGCTTCAATGCCAACGCCTTCATAATTGGCAATAAATGATGGCGCTAAACTTACAATAACCGGATTCACATCCTTTAAAAATACCTTTACTTTTTCTGTTTCATTTACGATCTCCTTTGCATTCTGTGGACAGACAACAAAACACTGTCCGCACAAAATACATTCGTTTCCTATAATATGCGCCTGATTACCAGAAAAACGAATTGCCTTTACCGGACAGTGGCGGATACATTTATAACAATTTTTACAATTGGATTTTTTTAAAGCCAAACACTTTGCCAACATCTCCTACTTCCTTTCTAGTACGGCTAATACGTTTTCATTCCAAAGTTCTTTGAAATTTTCTACTGTCACACCAGTATAAATTTCCTCGCTATATTTTATTTCATTTATTTTTTCATCCATATACATCGTTAATATTTTAACACATATATCATTGCTTTGGAATACTAAATATTTAGAATAACTGCTTTCCTTTCTTGATTTTTTATTTCAGTAGGGCTACAATAAAACTAGATAAATGTACGGAACAAAAACAGAAAGGAGGTTGCATACGTATGGCAATTAACCCAGTAGAAAAAATAAATTCCACAATGACCACAGCTCAGGTTCAAAAAACTCCAGCTCAGGATAAAAATCTAGAATCTCAGATTGCTACCAAACAGCAGCGTTTAAAACGTCTTGCTTCTGATGCCGATATGACTGCTTCAGAAAAAGAACAAAAGCGCAGAGAAATTCAAAAAGAAATTGATGAATTGAATCGTAAGCTGAGAGAAGAAGAAGCAAAGAAGAAAGAAGCTGCTGCTAAAGCAGCCCAAAAACAGAAGCAGGAAGACGCTCTTAAAAAAGAAGAACTGCAGGAAAAATTAAATCCTGCAAAGCAGGATGAAACAACAACCTCTGTCGAGTTATCCGATGATCAGAAAAAGCATATTGATATGCCTGTAAAAGATATCCAGCAAATGCTTTCTGCAGAATATCTTATCCAAAAAGAACGAGTTCAGGAACAAGTTGACATGGAACTTCAAAGTAGCATCCAAGTACTCAAAGCTGAAATCAACCAGGATAAGCTTTATGGAGCCGACACCACGCAAAAAGAAGCTGAACTAAAGGCATTACAGGAAAAAGAAAATTTCTGGACCGAAGCAGCTCAGACAACAACACAGCAGCCGGATGACACCCAATCTCAAACTCAGTTTCAGGCTGCAATTCATACGAATACAAAAGTTGTAATTGACC
>CAYYZV010000175.1:0-4683 GCA_964476275.1 uncultured Roseburia sp. | reverse complement strand
AAAAGCCCCTTTCTATCGTGTTTTTTGAGGTACAAATTCATTCAAGTCCCATCTTCCGCATCAGAAGGCTGGAGAACGTTGAATACAACGTCCTCTGTTTTTTTTTGCCCATATGGAAAGTGGATGTGGTTATTCTGAGTCAAGTCCGGAAATTCTTTGGATTTTCGGGCTGTGGCTTCTCGCAAAAGAAATTTTCATAAAAAGCATTCGTTCCTATAAGTAGGACTCATGCTTTTTATGAAAAATTTTCTTGACTCTGAATAAATTAAAAAAAGGAAATTCGATTGTTTCACAGAATATTATTTATGTAGGCTGTCCATAAACATAAATGTGTTTAAAGCGTTTGCGCTTAGAATGGAGACGAGCATGACGATTAGAGAAGAATTAGAACGGATGGAACAGGAGAATTTAAGTCCTTATGCAACTTTAAGTATTCATACACGAGGAAAAGCAGTGCCGGAAGAACCGTGTGATGTACGTCCGGTGTTTCAAAGAGACAGGGATCGTATTTTGCACTGTAAGGCTTTTCGTCGATTGAAAAATAAGACACAGGTTTTCCTGACACCAAAAGGGGATCATTATAGAACCAGATTGTCACATACATTAGAAGTATCCCAAAATGCCAGAACGATTGCCAAAGCACTGCGTCTAAATGAGGATTTGGTAGAGGCGATTGCATTGGGGCATGATTTGGGGCATACTCCGTTTGGACATGCCGGAGAAGATATTTTAAATAAAATCTGCAAGGAAGGATTTCGGCATAATCAGCAGAGTGTCCGTATTGTAGAGAAGTTGGAAAAAGACGGAAAAGGCCTGAATTTGACATGGGAAGTTCGGGATGGGATTTTAAATCATCAGTCAAGATCCATGCCGCATACTTTAGAGGGAAAAATTGTGCGCCTTTCTGATAAAATAGCTTACATTAATCATGACATTGATGATGCCATAAGGGCACAGATTATGTCAGAAGATGATATCCCGTTAGAGATTCGAAACGTATTGGGATTTAACACAAAACAAAGATTGAATACATTGGTACATAGCATGATTACTAACAGCCGTGACCGGGATGATATTCTTATGGCACCGGAGGTGCATGAGGCTATGGTCGACTTGCGGGGATTCATGTATGACCATGTATATAAGAATCCGATAGCAAAAAGTGAAGAGGAAAAGGCGAAAGCCATGCTGGAGCGGTTGTTTTATCATTATAAAGACCACGATGAACTTTTGCCAGATAAATACAGACGTATGATGGAGGAAGGTGAGTCACAGGAGAGGGTAGTCTGCGATTACATTTCCGGTATGACAGACCAGTATGCCATTGAGAAGTTTACCAAATATTTTATGCCAAAAGCATGGCAGGTAGACGGATATTAGATAAAAGAAGGGAGAAGCGATGCCAATTTTTTCAGATGATATAATCGAAGAAGTGCGTCAGAGAAATGACATTGTGGATGTGATCTCCCAGTATGTGCATCTGACGAAAAAGGGCAGCAGTTATTTTGGGTTATGTCCATTCCACAACGAAAAGACAGGATCATTTTCGGTAACGCCCCATAAGCAGATGTATTATTGCTTCGGCTGTGGTGCGGGAGGCAATGTATTTACTTTTTTAATGCAGTATGAGAATTTCACCTTTGGAGAGGCCTTGGAAACACTGGCGGACCGGGCCGGAATTACGCTGCCAAAGTATGAAATGACTGCACAGCAGAAGAGGGAAGCAGATAAGAAACAGCGTTTGCTGGATATTAATAAAGAAGCAGCAAAGTATTATTATGCGCTGCTTAGAAATGAGCGGGGCAGACATGCGCGTACTTATTTTGAAAAGCGCGGATTGTCGGAAGAGACAATGCGCAAATTTGGTCTTGGGTATTCAGACCAGTATAGTAATGATTTGTATCAATATCTTCGAAAAAAAGGCTACGAAGATGAGATTTTAAAGGAATCCGGACTGGTAAGTCTGGATGAACGAAGAGGTGCCTATGACAAGTTCTGGAATCGTGCCATGTTTCCGATTATGGATGTTCATAATAAGGTAATCGGATTTGGAGGCCGAGTTATGGGAGAAGGGGAACCAAAGTACTTAAATTCCCCGGAGACACCTATTTTTGATAAGAGCCGTAATCTGTATGGCTTAAATTTGGCAAGGACGACCAAAAAACAGCAGTTACTGCTGTGTGAAGGTTACATGGATGTAATCGCACTGCATCAGGCAGGTTTTGACAATGCAGTGGCATCTTTAGGAACTGCATTCACGTCAGGACATGCGAACCTTTTGAAACGTTATACAAAGGAAGTATATCTGACCTTTGACAGTGACGGTGCAGGAGTGAAGGCGGCATTAAGAGCGATTCCGATTTTAAAGGAAGTGGGTCTGACTGCTAAGGTGATTAATATGAGGCCTTACAAAGACCCGGATGAATTTATAAGGGCACTTGGTACAGAAGAATTTCAGAAAAGAATCGATACGGCAGAGAATAGTTTTATGTTCGAAATAAGGATACTGGAAGGAGAATATAATCTCAATGACCCGGAAGGTAAAACGAATTTCTATAATGAGACTGCAAAGAAATTATGTACCTTTACTGAGAAGCTGGAAAGAGATAATTATATCAATGCGGTAGCTGCAAAGTATCAGATTGCATCAGCAGATTTACAGAAGCTGGTGGAGCGTTTTGGCATGCAGATGACAGGCATTCCGGCAGAACGAAAGCGATTAAAATCCGGTATTAATGAAGAAAACACGCAAAGAAACGGATTAAAAAAGGACGAGGGGATGAAACAATCACAAAAGCTTCTTTTGACGTGGCTGATTGAATACAACGGATTATATCATAAAATAAAAAAATATATTACTCCGGATGATTTTACAGAAACTCTATATCACCGGGCGGCCGACCTGTTGTTTGCGCAGTTTGAAGAAACCGGCACTGCAAATCCGGCACAGATTGTTACTTCTTTTGAAGACGAGGAAGAGCAGAGGGAGATAGCGGGCTTATTTAATGCCCGGATTAAAGAGGTGGAGACACAGGAGGAAATGGAAAAAGCACTGAAGGAAACCATTATCCGCGTGAAGCAGAATAGTATGAAATATTATTCTAAACATCTGCCGCCGACAGATATGGCAGGCCTTATGAAATTGATAGAGGATAAGAAGAACCTGGAAGAATTGAAGAAATTGCATATTTCCATTGTTTAAGGACAAAATAGTAAGAAAATAAAAATTGTTCAGTATAGGACTGTGCATTTACTGCACAGTCCGTGAGAAAGTGATTCAAGAGTGCAAAAATCCCATTACCGAAGGTAATTTCAATGGATTTTTGCATTTGCAACTGAACAGTTGCAAAAAAAACGTGAGAGGATGAAGCAAAATGGCAAAGAAGAACGAAAAAGAAACAAACCGAAAAGCTGAGGCTGTGAAAGACAAGAATCAGGGCCAGGCAGAAGGCGCAGATGAAGCATTAAGAGAGAAATTCCAGCAGAAATTAAGAGAGCTGCTTGTTGTAGCGAAAAAGAAAAAAAATATGCTGGAATATCAGGAAATTAGTGACTTTTTCAAAGATCTGCATTTAGATGCGGAACAGCTGGATAAGGTATTGGAATTCTTAGAAGCAAATGGAGTAGATGTTCTCCGTATTACCGATGATGCAGATGACGATGATATTTTATTGGAAATTGATGACGATGATGAAGTAGAGGTAGAGAAAATCGACCTCTCTATTCCTGATGGCGTCTCCATTGAAGATCCGGTTCGTATGTATTTAAAAGAAATCGGTAAGGTGCCGTTATTAAGTGCCGAAGAAGAAATTGATTTGGCACAGAATATGGAAGATGGCGTAGTAGCAAGAGAAAAGATTGCTATTTTGCGGAAACGAGAAGCAGAAGGCGGCGAAGACAATACAGAAGAAATCGCTGAACTTCAAAAAATAGCAGATATAGGAGACGAAGCAAAGAAACGTTTGGCAGAAGCAAATTTACGTCTTGTTGTTTCTATTGCAAAACGTTATGTGGGCCGTGGTATGCTTTTCCTTGACTTAATTCAGGAAGGTAACTTAGGTCTTATTAAGGCTGTAGAAAAATTTGATTACAGAAAAGGTTATAAGTTCTCTACTTATGCGACCTGGTGGATTCGTCAGGCGATTACGAGAGCAATTGCAGATCAGGCAAGAACGATTCGTATTCCGGTTCATATGGTAGAAACAATCAATAAATTAATTCGTGTTTCAAGACAGCTGCTTCAGGAGTTAGGACGTGAACCAAGTCCGGAAGAAATTGCAGCAGAAATGAATATGCCGGTGGAACGTGTGCGTGAAATTTTAAAAATTTCTCAGGAACCGGTTTCACTTGAAACACCAATCGGTGAAGAAGAAGACAGCCACTTGGGTGATTTCATTCAGGATGATAATGTACCGGTACCGGCAGAGGCAGCAGCATTTACATTACTGAAAGAGCAGTTAGAAGAAGTTCTTGGTACATTGACGGAGCGTGAGCAGAAAGTATTAACTCTTCGTTTTGGTTTAGAGGACGGACGTGCCCGTACGCTCGAAGAAGTTGGAAAAGAATTTAACGTTACCCGTGAACGTATTCGCCAGATCGAAGCAAAAGCATTGCGCAAGCTTCGTCATCCAAGCAGAAGCCGTAAATTAAAGGATTATTTGGAATAATGGTAAAATTATCAAA
>CAYYZV010000174.1:0-4741 GCA_964476275.1 uncultured Roseburia sp. | reverse complement strand
AATCTTGCAAAGCAAGATTCTGTTTAATGGGAGAAATAAAAGATATGAAGCAATACAAGAAATACATTTTACCAATAATAACGTTAGGTCTAGTGCTTGGTATTTGGGAAGAAGCGGTAAAGCTGTTTGGAATCAGTTCTTATATTTTGCCGGCGCCAAGTAAGATTGCTGCCGCAGTCATAACAGATTTCAGTAATTTATGGATGCATTCCATGGTAACACTTCAGGAAGCTGTACTTGGATTGGTGATTTCTACTGTTTTGGCAGTATTAATTGCCGTTTTGATGGATTTAAGCAGTACAGTTTATCATAGTTTATTTCCATATCTGGTAGTGACACAGACTGTTCCGGTTCTGGTACTTGGTCCGTTATTTACGATATGGTTTGGATTTGGGATGATGCCTAAGATATTGATTGTTATTTTAATGTGTTTTTTCCCGATTGTTATTTCTTTAAGTGATGCGCTAAAGAATGTTGATAAAAACCAGATGAATCTTTTGCGAAGTTTCGGAGCAAATAAAGTTCAGCAGTATGTATATGTAAAATTACCGGCGGCTGCAACGGCACTGGTATCGGGCTTAAAGGTTTCTGCAACCTATTGCATTGGTGGAGCGATTGTAGGTGAATGGCTGAGTGCCTCTGCAGGATTGGGTTATTACATGATTCGTTTGAAAAATGGATTTATGATGGATAAGGTGTTTGCCTGTGTATTGGCAATTATTTTCTGGAGTTTACTGTTGAATTTTGCGGTGACATTATTAGAACGAGTTATTTTTCCATATACAAGAAAAAGAAGAAAATAGTGGAACAATTTTGCGCGCACAAGTTCCTTCTATAAAATATTATTAACTTGCCGTAAAAGCGGCAGAATGAGAGGAAAATGAAATGAGAAAAATGAAATTAGCAGCATTATTTATGGCAGCAAGTATGTTATTTTCAGCCTGCGGAGGCAGTGATGCAGAAAATCAGCAAAATAATGTGACAAATGACACACAGGGAGCAGAACTGCAATCTCAGCAGCAGGAAGCCGCTGAGTTAAAAGAAGTGACCTTGGTTTTGGACTATGTGCCAAATACCAATCATACCGGTATTTATGTGGCAGAAAAGCTTGGGTATTTTGAAGCACAAGGGCTGGATGTGGAAATCATTGAACCGGGGGATAACGATTCGACAACGCTTTGTGCCGCAGGAAAGGCTGAATTTGCAATAACTTATCAGGAAAACGTAACTTATGCGCGTACAGCAGAAGAACCGCTTCCAATCCGTGCGATTGCAGCAATTATTCAGCATAATACATCCGGTTTTGTAACAAATGCGGCTGCAGGCATTAATGATCCAAAGGATTTTGAAGGCAAGGTGTATGCAGGCTGGCAGGCTCCAAGTGAAGCGGCTGTATTAGAAGCTGTTATGAAAAAATATGATGCGGATTTTAGCCGGCTTACTATGGTTGGTGCGACCGGAAGCGGATTGGGTGCAATGACAAATGGGATTGACATTCAGTGGGAGTTTGAAGGCTGGTCTGTTATCAATGACAGAATGCAAGGCTTCGAAGTGGCTTACATGCCGGTAAAGGATTTGGATATCCGATTGGATTATTATACACCGGTTATTATTACGAGTGAAAATATGCTCAGTAACGATTCTGAGACGGTTCAGGCATTTATGAATGCGGTAAAACAGGGTTATGAATATGCGATTGCAAATCCGGAAGAATCAGCTGAAATTCTTGCGGAAATTATTCCGGAATATGACATTGCATTTTTGAAAGAATCTCAGAAATTCCTGTCTGAGCAGTATAGCTTAGACAGCGAAACATGGGGCTTGATGAAGGATGAAGTATGGGATAATTATACCGAATTTATGTATGAGTATGGTTTAATTAATAAAACAATTGCTGCAAGTGAGCAGTACACAAATGAGTTTATAAAGTAAGTAGGAATAACAATGAGGCTTCAAATAAAAGATATTTCAATTTCGTTTGAAAATAAATGTATACTGGAAAACTTGTGTCTGGGTATTGAAGAAGGCGAGTTCGTGGCATTGGTTGGTCCTTCCGGCTGTGGTAAAAGTACACTGTTAAACGTTCTCGCAGGTGTTTTAAAACCGGAAACAGGAAGTGTGCATGTGAATGACGCAATAGTAGAAGGCGTTTCTTCTCATTTTGCATACATGCCGCAGAGTGATTTGCTGCTTCCGTGGAAAACAATTCTTGATAACGTTACACTATACGGTGCACTTCATGGGCAGAAAAAAGAAGCAGAGAAAAAAGCACTACAGGAGTTTGAGGTGTTTGGTTTGAAAGGCTATGAAAAAGCTTATCCGAATGAACTGTCCGGCGGGATGCGCCAGCGTGCGGCTTTCCTGCGGACTGCTTTATGCAGTGCAGATATTATGCTTTTGGATGAGCCGTTTGGAGCATTGGATGTCATTACGCGCAATGAGATGCAGGATTGGCTGTTAAGACTTCGTGCAGAATTGGGACGCACAACGCTTCTCGTAACGCATGATATTGACGAAGCCTTATATCTGGCAGACCGAATTGTAATCTTAGGCGGCAGACCGGCAAAGGTGGTCCGTGAAATTAATTTAAAAGACGTGGAAAAGAGCAGAGAATGGCTGTATGACCAGACTGCACTTCGGAAAGAAATCCACAGCCTGTTAAAGCCATGATGGGAATGATTGACGGTCACATTCATGTGAAAAACGAGTTGTTGCCTGTTTTACGGAAGAATTGTGTATATTGTATTGCCAATTCGGATAATTTGCAGGAGTATGAGATGCTTCAAAATGCAAACGTACCGGAAATGATAATTTCTGCCGGTATTCATCCTTGGAAGGCAGATGTGACAGAATGGGAAGAGATGGAGCCTGTTTTAAGAGAAGTAAAGGTGATAGGCGAAATAGGGCTGGATAACGTATGGTGTGATGTTGATGTACAAGTTCAGCACAGCATATTTTTAAAGCAATTAGAATTGGCGGCACAGCTGCAAAAACCGGTGGTACTGCATACAAAAGGAATGGAAAAAGAAATATTAGAAATGATTCGACAGTTTCCAAATCGTTATTTGGTTCATTGGTATTCCTGTGAAAAATATTTGGAAGAGTATATAAAAATGGGATGTTGGTTCACTGTAGGTCCGGCTGTATTACAGGATAAGGCGGTAGAAGTTGTGGCGAGTAAAGTACCGATAAAACGTCTGCTGATAGAGTCAGATGGTTTAGAAGGAATCAGCTGGGGACAGAATCGGGAAATTGGAGTATTGGATTATATAGAAGTGATGGAAGAGCATCTGCATGCTGTGGCTAAAATACGGAACTGTGAAGCAGAGAAATTGTTGGAACAGATGAGGCGAAATTTAAAAGATTTTATAGGGTGTTAATAAAAAGAGTTTTGTAAACAGCTATTATGGTTTGCAGAACTCTTTTTAGTCTATAGGAAAGATCTTGTTGTAGAAATGTAAAATCAAAGGCATTGTGCACCTTGCATAAATCTATAACTGGTATATTGTGAGAAAAAGATAGCTGTGTTAGAATTTTTGTGAGTAGTTGTATATGGAGGTTGGTATGGCAAACCAGTTTTTAGAAATACCGGATTCCTTTTGGGCATTATTTCGCTCGAAGAACCGACAGATATATATAGATGCATTATTGCAGATTAATGAAGAATACCAATACAGCAATTATTTTTTGAGCAAAGAAATCTGTATTGCGGCATTAAATGATTATTTTTCCAAAAATAAAGTAACACTGGAAATGGATGAAGAGCAGGATATGTTCGAAATATTGGAGCCTGTGGCAACCAGAATTTTAAACTGGCTGCTGAAAAACCACTGGCTGCGCAAGGTGGATGATTACAACAATATGACCACATATATTGTGATACCGGATTATGCCGCAGTCTTTGTAGATGCATTTTCACATCTGGCAGGCGAAGATGAAGATGAGACACAGGTCTATATACAGAATGTATACGCGATTTTATTTGCATTCCGAAATGACCCGCGGGCAAATATTGGACTATTAAAGACGGCTCTCGTAAATACAAGAAAATTAAACAAATCCTTACAGGATATGCTCCACAATGTGGATAAGTTTTTCGAAAGTCTGTTAAAGCAGGATAACTATCGTGATTTGTTAAAAGAGCATTTAGATGGTTATGTACAAGAGATTGTTCAGAAAAAATACCATATTTTAAAGACATCGGACAATTTTTATTTGTACAAAGCAGATATTAAACAATTATTGCAGGAAATGCGGCAGAATACGCAGTGGCTCGACAGCGTATGCCGTAAAAATAAGCAGCTTCGCGGTATCGAGCTGACAATGGAGGATATTTGTGACCAGTTAGATCTGATTGAAAAAGGATTTTCGGATATCGAGCACCGCATTATGAATATGGATAGAGAGCATACACAGTATATTCGTGCAACTGTAACGAGGTTAAATTATCTGCTGAATACGGAAGACAATATGAAAGGTCTGGTGATTCAGTTATTGAATGCTTTGGCAGAGAATCAGGGCGGTGACGAGGCAGAGGAAAAGGTCAAGAAAGTAAGCGGCATTATTAATTTGTCTTATCCGGCGGTATTGTCCAAAAAGTCATTTTATAAGCGCAGAAAAGCAAAGCAGAACTTTTTAGATGGTTTGGAAGCAGATGAGAAGCAGGAAAAAGAATTATCAAAAGAGGATATCTTAAAGCTGAATAAAATGAAAAAGCGTTATAGCAGCCAGCAGATAGAAG
>CAYYZV010000173.1:0-4746 GCA_964476275.1 uncultured Roseburia sp. | reverse complement strand
TAAAGGATTTGGGTGATATTAAGTATAAGACAAAATGGTATCCAAATGGTGCTACCACACAGGCAATGTACTTAACTGTTATGCACAGAACCGATGACAATGGTTTGGATTTCAATTTTGAGCATCAGATTGCTTCTGTATCAAGAGCACAGTTAGAATACATGTATTATTATTTATGTAAGATTATGTTTAAGGGAATCGAGAATCCGAATTTATCTATCGGAGATATTATAAATTTAATTTAAAGAAAGGTGCCGTCAGAGCGGCAGAAGGAGAATATTATGTTTGAACAGCTTGTAGAAATTATTTGTAATTATGTTGATGTGGATGCTGAGAATATTACAGAAGATTCACGTTTTGTAGAAGATTTAGGATTTACATCTTTTGACTTTATGACAATGTTAGGTGAATTAGAAGATGAGTTCGACATTGAAATCGACCAGAAAGAAGTAACAAATGTTCGTACCGTAGGTGAAGCAATTGCTTATATAGAACAGCTTAGTGAATAATAAAAGAAGTCATAAAGGAGGAACGTATGATTTGTAGTACCATTCGTGAAATACTTGTCAATGCAGAAAAAAGGCTTGGAGCAGAAGATGCCATCCGTTATAAAAAGAGTAAAAATGAGATTGAAGCAAAATCTTATACAGATTTAAAGCAGGACAGTGAGAGTCTTTCAAATGCTTTAAGAAAATTAGGCGCAGAAGGCGGACATGTTGCATTTACAGGTGCAACATCTTATCAGTGGATCGTTACTTATTTCGGTGTTGTAGACAGTGGCCGTGTGGCAGTTCCATTAGATGTTTCATTGCCTGCAGATGATATGTTAGAATTAATCGACCGGTCCGATGCTACAATTTTCCTTGCTGACGCAGTTCGTGCAGATATATTAGCTGTTGTAAAAAAACGCTGTCCAAAGGTTGAATATGTGATTTCTTTAACGAACGAAGAGTCTACAGATGAACTGATTTCTTTCTGGAAGTTATTAGAAGAAAATAAAGGTGCATGTGATTATGAACCGCAGCCGGAACAGCTTGCAACGATTATGTTTACTTCCGGTACAACAGGAAAGAGCAAAGGTGTTATGCTGACACACCGCAATTTAGCAGAGAATGCAACTGTTTTGGATATGAAGTTCCCGGAAAGAAGTGTACTCTTATCCGTACTTCCAATTCATCATGCATATTGTTTGACCATGGATATTTTAAAGGGATTGGACTGCGGCAGTATTATCTGTATTAATGATTCTTTGATCCGTATGGTGAAGAATTTTAAGGTATTTAAACCAACCATTATTTTAATGGTTCCGCTTATGATTGAAACGGTAGCAAAGAAGCTTGAAGATGTTGCAGGACTTCCACCTGAAATAGTGAAGAAAGAAGTCTTTGGTGAACAGCTTCAGTATATCTGCAGCGGCGGTGCTTATATGCCTCCTGCAATGGTAGATTTGTTTGCAAAATATGATATTAAGGTTTTACAGGGCTATGGAATGACAGAATGTGCGCCAGTTATCAGTACTACTGTTTCATGGAATATTAGAAAAGGTACGGTAGGACAGCTGCTTCCAAATTGTGAAGCAAAGGTTGTAGATGAAGAACTTTGGGTTCGCGGCAGCAGTGTAATGCAGGGTTATTATAATATGCCTCAGGAAACAGCAGAAACATTAGTGGACGGATGGCTTCGTACCGGTGACTTGGGTTATGTAGATGAGGAAGGCTTTGTTTATTTAACGGGCCGTAAGAAAAATCTGATTATTACAAAGAATGGTGAAAATGTATCACCGGAAGAATTAGAAAATAAAATCGGAGAGCATCGTCTGGTTCAGGAGATTCTGGTAAGAGAAAGTGAAGGTCTGATTGAGGCTGAAATTTTCCCTGATTTAGAATATGCCCAGAAAATAGGTGTAGAAGATATGACGGCAGAAATGCAGAAGATTATTGATGATTATAATTTTGGAGCACCGGCATATAAAAAAGTTTATCGTCTGAAAATCAGAGATACAGAGTTCCCGAAAACACCATCAAAGAAGATTAAACGATATTAAATGTAATTATTCAGAGCCAAGGAAATTTTCATAAAAAGCAGATGTTCAGTTTGCTGAAACACCAGCTTTTTTGAAAATTTCTTTGGCGAGAAATTTTTAAGAATGTTCTTTTTCTTTTTTTCGTATTGAAAGATATTCATTTAAAGTTGTAATCGCCTGTCCGGACATCGGAAGGATGGCAATCATATTAAATACCGTCATAAGACCAACTCCGATATCGCCTAAAGTCCAAACAAATTCATATGCTACAAGCCCGCCAATAAAGAGCATCACAAGTGCCAGTATTTTGTAAAGATTCTGAGAGATCCAGTTGTCGCCAAACAGGTAAGCAACATTGGAACGGGCATAATATAAAACTCCAATAAAAGTAGAAAAACTGAATAACCATAAAGCTATCGCAGTAAAAATAACACCTGCGCTGCCAAAATGGTGATACATAGCAGTCTGTAAAAGATCCATGCCGGAGAGTCCTTCTAACATTTCTGCCGGAGCTAACAGCATAATCATAGCGGTACAGCTGCAAATAACGATGGTGTCAATAAAGACGCCAAATGCCTGAAACAGACCTGATTTTGCAGGATGTGTTACATTTGCGGCAGCAGCTACACAAGGAGCAGAACCGGAACCTGCTTCATTAGAGAATAATCCACGTTTTACACCGTTCATTAATGCTGCGCCGAAACCACCGGCTGCCATCTGACGAAGTCCGAAGGCTTTTTCAAAGATGCTGGCAAAAACTTCCGGAAGCAATCCGGCATTTTTAATAATAACAATAAGCGCAATTACAAAATAAAAGGCAGCCATAATTGGAACAACAATATCTAATACTTTTATGGTAGCGTTTTTCTTAAGAACCACAATAGCTGCTAAAGCTACTAGGATAACGGTAGATACAATTGGCGGAATTTCAAATGCATTATAAAATGCAGAAGAAACTGAGTTACTGATAACCTGGCTGACACCGCACCAGCAAAGTAATCCTGATAATGCAAACAACACAGCTATGATACTGTAACGTTTCTTTTTATCTTTGACAAAAAAGTTGTGAATGTAATAAGCAGGACCGCCCCGGTAGCCTCCATATAGCGGGTCCGGCTCTTTATGAAGCTGAGCCAGAGTTGCTTCTACATATGCGGTAGAAGAACCAATTAAGGCAGTTACCCACATCCAAAAGACTGCTCCGGCACCACCAGCTGAAATGGCTGCAACGACACCAACCATATTTCCCATACCCACGCGGGTAGCGGTGGAAACGATAAGTGCCTGTAAACCGGAAATAGCACCTGTTTTTCCGCCGGTTTGTTTTTCAATAGAAATGCGCAGCATTTCAGGAAAACACCGAATCGGAAGAAATTTGGTTCGGATGGTAAAGAAGATTCCGGCAGGAATTAAAATCAGTACTAATAGAGAAAGCCCAATGGAGGAACCATCTGGCAAAGGAAGTGTAATTAAATCGCCCCATAATAAATTATAAATAAATGTGATAATGCTCATATATCTAATTATTCCTCTTCAATTCGTATTTTATAAAATCTGCATGTAAAAATCTTTTACAACTGAGCAGACAGCAAGCCAAGTATACTACAAAAAAGTTTATTTGTCTAATGGTTTGAAGTGGTAAAGTGTCAAATGCAATTGTATTATAGAGTATTTTTCGTTATAATCTTTAAGAAGAATGCGTGCCAAGCTTAATGTAAATAGGAGGTTTTTATATGGCGGACAATGTACAAGCTTTTTTACAAATGATAAAAGAATCGAATAATATTGTATTTTTTGGAGGAGCGGGTGTATCTACAGAAAGTGGAATACCGGATTTTCGAAGCGTGGATGGATTGTATAATCAGAAGTATGATTTTCCGCCGGAAACAATTTTAAGTCATTCTTTTTATATGAGACATACGGAAGAATTTTATCGGTTTTATCGGGATAAAATGCTTTGTCCGGATGTAAAGCCGAATATTACACATATAAAGCTGGCAGAACTGGAAGCAGCAGGAAAGCTTAAGGCAGTCATTACCCAGAATATTGATGGTCTGCATCAGGCAGCGGGCAGTAAGCGTGTATTAGAGCTTCACGGAAGCACACACCGCAATTACTGCAGAAAATGCCAAAAAGGCTTTGATGCGGCATATATTCAGAAGTCAGCAGGGGTGCCTGTTTGTGACGATTGTGGAGGACAGATTAAGCCGGATGTGGTATTATATGAGGAAGGTTTAGACCAGCAGACACTGGATGATGCAGTTTTCTATATCAGTCATGCGGATATGCTGATTATAGGCGGTACGTCCTTAGCGGTTTATCCGGCAGCAGGATTGATTCATTATTATAGAGGAAGCAAATTGGTACTGATTAATAAGTCTGCGACACCTATGGATAAGAATGCAGATTTGTTATTGCAGTGCGGGCTTGGAGAAGTCTTTAGCCAGATCAAGTGTTAATAGTTGTGTGTTTTTTATGCAGAGGAAGAGAGGATTTGAAATGTTTGAGGCAGTATATTATAAGGTAGCAAGTATTGATGGCGATTATGCTCATTTACAAAAGGCTGATGGATCATCGGATGAATTAAAATTAGTAGCAAGGGCATTGCTCCCCGCTGAAATTATGGAAGGCAGCGAGTTAAAATATGAAATGCTTCAATATGAAATAGTGTAACTATTCAGTAGGGCTGTGCATTTACTGCACAGTCCGTGAGAAAGTGATTC
>CAYYZV010000172.1:0-4790 GCA_964476275.1 uncultured Roseburia sp. | reverse complement strand
TAGATGCAATGGCAGCAGAAGGCAGAGAATTTAAAGGCGTTATTTTCTTTGGTTTAATGCTCACACCAAACGGACCAAGAGTATTAGAATACAATGCCCGCTTTGGCGATCCGGAAGCACAGGTTGTTCTTCCAAGAATGAAAAATGATATTATTGATGTGATGGAAGCCTGCGTAGATGGTACCTTAGACCAGATTGATTTACAGTTCGAGGATAATGCGGCTGTATGTGTTATTTTAGCATCAGACGGCTATCCGGTAGCTTATGAAAAAGGCTTTGAAATCAAGGGAATGGACGCTTTTTTGGGCAAGGATGATTATTTCTGTTTCCATGCAGGAACAAAGTTTAATGAAAATGGTACAATTGTAACAAATGGCGGCCGTGTGTTAGGTATTACAGCAAAAGGCAGTGATTTGAAAGAAGCCCGCACAAAAGCATACGAAGCAACCGAATGGATTGCATTTGATAATAAATATATGCGCCATGATATTGGAAAGGCTATTGACGAGGCATAATAATTGAAGATTTGTAACTATTCGAGTCTGGCTCTGAATAGTTACAATTTTTTTGCGAAAAATTAAGAAATTTGATTGCATATTTGGCTGGATTCGATATAATTAATGTATATGCGCAGATTATCCGGTACTGTTGATCATGTGGGAGAGAGTTGCGTTTTTTGGAGGGGTACTTATGGCACAGAAAGTTATAATTAAAAGTAATAAATATGGTATCAATCTAATTTTAGATCCGGATATTGCTTTTGACGACCTACTAAAAGCAGTCATTGAAAAGTTTAAAGAATCGGAGAAGTTTTTTAAAAACTCAAAACTGGGAATATCTTTTGCAGGAAGAAAGCTTTCCAATGAGGAAGAACAGAAGATTATTGATGCCATTACTAGCAATACAACGATTGAGATTTTATGCATCGTAGATAATAACGAAGAAAATGCTGAAAAAATGAAACAGCAGATTGAGGCTTATAGTGAGGCAATTGAACGGCAGTGTGCGAAAGCGATGGGTTCTCAGGGAGAATTTTATCGGGGTACACTTCGCTCCGGACAGGTATTAGAAAGTGATGCCAGCATTACGATTTTAGGTGATGTCAATCCGGGAGCCAGAGTGTCTTCCGGCGGCAATATTGTCGTGTTAGGGGCATTAAAGGGAAATGCCAGAGCAGGTATTTATGGAGACAGCAGCTGTTTTATTCTGGCACTGGAAATGGACCCAATTCAGATTCAGATAGGGGACCTGATTGCAAAGAGTCCTGATAAAGAAAAGAAAAAACGCCGTCCTTCTATTTTAATTCGTGAGAAGAAGGATTCGAATGAGCTTCAGATTGCAGTAGCAAGAGAAGGAAATATTTATATTGAGCCAGTATCAAAGAAGATTTTGAATAAGATATAAGCCTAGGAGGAATAGAGAAAGATGAGTGAAGTTATCGTAATCACATCAGGTAAAGGTGGTGTTGGTAAGACTACTACAACAGCAAACGTAGGTACAGGTCTTGCACAGTTAAATAAAAAGGTAGTTATGATTGATACAGATATTGGTCTTCGTAACTTAGACGTAGTTATGGGATTAGAAAATCGAATTGTATACAATTTAGTAGATGTAATCGAAGGAAAATGCCGTTTGAAACAGGCTTTGATTAAAGATAAAAAGTATGCAGATTTATGTCTGCTTCCATCTGCACAGACCAGAGATAAGGATGCGGTTACACCAGAGCAGATGAAGGCTTTAATCGATGAATTAAGACAGGATTTTGATTACATTCTTTTAGACTGTCCGGCCGGTATTGAGCAGGGATTTAAGAATGCGATTGCCGGTGCTGACAGAGCTTTAGTTGTGACAACGCCGGAAGTTTCTGCTGTTCGTGATGCAGACCGTATTATCGGTTTATTAGAAGCAAATGAAATCGGACGTATCGATTTAGTGGTAAACAGACTTCGTATGGATATGGTAAAACGTGGTGATATGATGAATGTAGAAGATGTTACAGAAATTCTTGCTATTAATTTAATCGGTGCTGTTCCGGATGATGAGCAGATTGTTATCTCTACAAATCAGGGTGAGCCATTAGTAGGTTCCAGCAGCCTTGCAGGACAGGCATATGCAAATATCAGTAAACGTATTGCCGGTCAGGAAGTTGCATTTTTAGACTTAGATGTAAAACAGGGAGTATTTTCAAAATTAAAAGGTTTGTTTGGAATGAACTAAGGAGGATGCAACATGGGGTTGTTTGATTTATTTAAGAAGAAGAGTTCGGGCGATGTGGCCAAAGATCGTTTGAAGCTGCTGCTGGTTTCTGACAGAGCCAACTGTTCTCCGGAAGTAATGGAAATGATTAAAAATGACATTATTCAGGTTATTTCCAAGTACATGGATATTGATACAGAAGCATTAAATATCCAGATTACACAAACTGAGTCTGAAAGCGATAATGGTATTGTTCCGGCTTTGTATGCGAATATTCCGATTAAGGACATAAAACACAGACCAGAGAAATAAGAGGATTAAGATTACTGGAAACGAAGTGAACAGTTACTGTTTGGGAGAGTGGAAAAGATTCACTCTCCTTTTTAAATTTCACAGGAAGATGTTAATAAATCACCCCACCGAGTTTCGTTCTGCTTCGTGTATATAGCATATTATAGTTTTAGCGTTGAACTTGTTATTATAAAGTGCTAGAATGTAAAATGTTATGATTTTTTGTATCGCAACTATAAGAAATGGAAGAGTTATGAAAATAGGCAGCTATTTAGAGAGGTAACGAGGGAAAATGGAAATTCGAAAGACGAGACTGGAAGAATTGGATGCAGTAATGGAAATCTATGCCTATGCAAGACAGTTTATGGCTGAGCATGGCAATCCAAATCAGTGGAAAAAAACGAATCCGCCTAAAGAACGGATAGAACAGGATATTAGAGAAGAGAAAAGTTATGTTTGTGTAGAAGAGGATGAAATATTAGGCGTATTTTATTTTGCAGTCGAAGAGGATGCGGCTTATAAGGTGATTTACGATGGAAATTGGAAGAATCAGGATAAATATGCGGTAGTTCATAGGATTGCGTCTGCGGGCAAGGCAAAGGGTGTAGGAAGCTTTTGCATGAACTGGGCATATCAGCAGTTTCCCAATGTAAAGATTGATACACACAGGGATAATGTGGTAATGCAGAATATGTTAAAGAAAAATGGTTTTTCTTACTGCGGTATTATTTATTTGGAAAATGGGGAAGAACGATTGGCATTTCAGAAAGATTAACAGAGGAAAAGAGGATAAAAAATGGATTCATTTATAAGAGGTGTAAAAGCAGGGATACCCATTGGGCTGGGATATTTGTCTGTATCTTTTACGTTTGGGATTATGGCAGTATCTTATGGATTTACATGGTGGCAGGCGGTGTTGATTTCAATGACTACGGTTACTTCCGCAGGACAGTTTTCGGGAATTGGGACCATGCTTCATCCGGGACAATATATAGAAATGTTAGTCTCACAGCTTACGATTAATGTACGGTATTCTTTTATGTCTATTTCTTTATCACAGAAAACAGAGGAGAAGTTCAAAGGAATTTGGCGCTGGCTGTTTGCATTTATGATGACAGATGAGATTTTTGCAGTTGCAAGTGCAGAAAAAGAAGTAAAGAGAAGCTTTTTTGCAGGTCTGATGACAACGCCATACATCGGATGGACGATGGGAACTTTAATAGGTGCATTATTAGGAAATATTCTGCCGCAGAGATTAATGAGTGCGTTGGGACTGGCAATTTACGGTATGTTTGTGGCAATTGTTATGCCTGGAATGAAAGAGAGTAAGGCAGTACTGCTCGTAGTGCTGTTAGCAGTAGGATTGAGCTGTTTGTTCTATTATGTTCCGATACTTTCACAAGTATCAAGCGGCTTGGCAATCAGTATTTGTGCCATCGCAGCTGCGTTAGCAGGCGCAGCATTTTTCCCGGTAAAGGAGGAGTTGTAGCATGGAATTAAAAAGCTTTTTTATTTATTTGGCACTTATGGCAGGCTCTACTTACTTAATTCGTGCCATACCATTTGCAGTCGTTAATAAAAAGATAGAAAATCAATTTATAAAATCATTTTTATATTACATACCATTTGCGGTATTGTCAGCAATGACATTTCCGGCAATCTTATATGCGACAGATTCAGTTATTTCAGCAGCAATAGGGTTTGCAGTGGCGATTTTATTTGCCTTAAAAGGGAAAAGTCTTACAACAGTTGCAGTGGCTGCATGCGTGGCAGTGTTTCTGGCAGAGTGTATTATATAACTTTTAGCTTAAAAAAATTTCTGTTTAAAATAGCTATTTAGCCCACGATTTTAAAATATAATCGTGGGCTAAATAGCTTATTGTTCAGCAAGGTTACCGGTATACAACTGGTAATACTTACCTTTTTCTGCAATCAATTCGTCATGACTGCCACGTTCGATGATGCGTCCCTGCTCTAAAACCATGATACAGTCACTGTTTTTAACAGTAGACAATCGGTGTGCAATAACGAAGGTGGTACGTCCATGCATCAATTTATCCATACCATCCTGAACGATTTTTTCTGTTCGGGTATCGATGGAAGAAGTTGCTTCGTCCAGAATCAATACCGGAGGGTCTGCAATTGCAGCACGAGCGATAGCAAGGAGCTGTCTTTGTCCCTGGCTTAAGTTTGCACCATTTCCGGTTAAAACTGTGTTGTAGCCCTCTGGAAGCTGACGGATAAAGTCGTCTGCATTTGCAAGTTTTGCAGCTGCGTAAACTTCTTCATCAGTGGCATCTAAT
>CAYYZV010000171.1:0-4826 GCA_964476275.1 uncultured Roseburia sp. | reverse complement strand
CTGACAGTGAAGTCTAAAGGACTCATTAAATGACGCATAAAATCACTCCTTTTTAAACATATTTTTTATAGTTTATAATATTGAAATAGTAAATGCAAGTATAAATTATAAGAATAAAATGTTGCAGACAAAGGACAGGTGGAGTAAAATAAAATCAGAGTAATGCAAAGGAGTACATAGATATGGAAGAAGAAAAGAAAAACCTTGCAGTGGAAGATGCAGAAGAACAGGAAATGTATCGAGAGAGGAAACGTTTGTTGTTTTTTGGACTTCCATGGACTTTTACAAAATATATTATTAAGCCCAGCATGCTTACAATTGAGGATGGACTTCTGAAAACAGAGGAAAATGACTGCTATATGTATCGAATTCAGGATGTGAAGCTGGTGACAACACTGATGGAACGGATATTTGGTTTAGGAACTGTCATTTGCTATACAGGTGATGTGACCAATCCTGAGATTCATTTGGTGCATATTAAGAATGCAAAAGAGATTAAAAATTATATTTTAAAGGCTTCCGAGGAAGCACGTATTAAGAGACGTACCCTTAATACGGTGGATATCGGAGTCATTGCAGAGAGTGATGACTGCGATTGCAATCATTTAGAAGCAGATTGATTTTAACTTTATTTAATAATCGGGTAATTTTATGGCTGCGAATTCTCTTCATGGGTGACAATGCGTTCAAATAGCAGACCTGCTAATAACCAGAAGGGGGCATAATCCAGACGAATAATACCATTTATGTTTAACGGAGACTGACTATAATCCCAAGGACATAAATGGTATTTTTTTAAAACCATGCCTGTAATGTATTCGCAGAAAAAGATTCCGCAGGTATACACAGCACCACGGAGCAGGATGGGCAGTTTTTTTATGAACTCATAAACTGGTTTAATAAAGGCAGCCAGACCATAGATTGGAAACATCCAAAGAGAAGTCTGTCCTATCAGGCGCATATCCTGACGTAAAAAAGCACCAATTGATGTAAAAATAATTTCCATGCACCAGCCGGTCAAACCGCAGATAAAAAAGTTTTTTCGAAACATAACGCCTCCGAGAAATGATATTTACTAATTATTATTTCTGGAAAAAGAAAAAATATGAGTGCGGAATAAAAAATAGCAAAGGAGGAGTTTACGTGGAAAGAAATGAATTTAGGAAAAGAAGACAGTACAGTTTATACCGGAGGAAATGTGTTCTATATTCCTCAAAATGGTAAATATACATTTCATTCCGTTAACTAAGAAGTAGAAAAAGAAAATTGTAATTATTGGAGCAGGACCGGCAGGTCTTACAGCTGCGTGGGAATTAGCAGCAGAACAACTTGTAAAAAATATACTTTTGACATATAATTAAATATTAGGATATTATGCCTTTAGTATTACTTTAGTAGCAGATGAGGTGACAAATGGCGCAGTACGCAAATATCATTGTTGATATTTCTCATGAAAAACTGGATAAGACCTTTCAGTATAGAGTTCCGGAACGGATGAGAGAACGTCTGGTGCCGGGGATGCAGGTGTATCTGCCTTTTGGTAATCGAAAGTTAAAGGGCTATGTCGTAGAATTGACAGATGAACCTGAATATGATGTGACAAAGCTTAAGGATATCATTGGAATTGTGACAGACAGTGTTCCGATTGAAAGCCAGTTGATTGCTTTAGCCGGATGGATGCGCAAAAATTATGGTGCTACGATGAATCAGGCATTAAAAACAGTGATTCCTATCAAAAAAAAGATGGCAGCTGTGGAGCATAAAAAAGTTCGATTACTGCTTAACCCTATGGAAGCAAGGAACCGGCTGGCAGAGTTTGAGCGGAAACACAATTTAGCAAGAGCCAGATTGTTAAAGGCCCTGATAGAACGGGACGAGCTGGATTGGGAAATTGTAACCCATAAATTAAATGTATCCCGTACTGTTATTACGGCATTGGAAGAGCTGGGGATTGTGGCAGTAGACACAGAGCAGACTTATCGGAATCCAATTGAAAAACTGGACAGTAAAGGGTATCGTATAAAATTAAACGAAGCTCAGCAGGCAGTCGTAGATGCCGTGACAGCAAATTTACAGAAAAATGTGCAAAAGACCTACCTTTTAAAAGGAGTGACCGGAAGCGGCAAAACAGAGGTATATATGGAGCTGATTGCGAAGGTATTGGCAGAAGGAAAACAGGCGATTGTATTAATACCGGAGATTGCATTGACTTATCAGACGGTTATGAGGTTTTATAATCGTTTTGGAAACAGAGTGTCGATTATGAATTCGCGTTTGTCTGCCGGGGAGAAATTTGACCAGTTTGAGCGGGCAAAAAAGGGCAATATTGATATTATGATTGGGCCAAGGTCAGCACTTTTTACACCATTTCAGAAATTAGGTTTAATTATTATAGATGAAGAGCATGAAAGCAGCTACAAAAGTGAAACACTGCCGCGTTACCATGCCAGAGAAACAGCCATTGAGCGGGCAAAAATGGCAGATGCCAGCGTGATACTTGGTTCTGCTACTCCTTCCGTAGAAAGCTATTACAAAGCGCAGCAGGGAGAATATCAATTGTTGGAACTGACAAAGCGAGTGGCAGAAAAGGAACTGCCGCAGTGCTATGTAGTAGATTTGAGGGAAGAACTTCGGATGGGAAATCGCTCCATTTTAAGTTATCGGCTTCAAAAGCTGATGGAAGACCGGCTGACAAAGGGCCAGCAGATTATGCTGTTTTTAAACCGCAGAGGGATATCAGGGTTTGTTTCCTGCCGCTCCTGTGGACATGTAATCAAGTGTCCGCATTGCGATGTTTCTCTAAGTCAGCACAATCACGGCAGAATGGTCTGTCATTACTGTGGATATGAAGAGCCGGAGGCAAAGATTTGTCCGTCCTGCGGTTCTAAATACATCAGTGGTTTTAAGGCCGGCACGCAGAAAATCGAAGCAATTGTAAAAGAGCGTTTTCCACAGGCAAGAGTACTTCGGATGGATTTTGATACGACCCGTAATAAAGAAGGGTATGAACAGATTTTGTCAGCCTTTGCAAATCAGGAGGCAGATATTTTAATTGGTACTCAAATGATTGTAAAGGGTCACGACTTTCCAAATGTAACTTTGGTGGGAGTACTGGCAGCGGATTTGTCTTTGTACGTCAGTGATTACCGTGCAGCTGAGCGCACCTTTCAGCTGCTGACACAGGCAGCAGGACGAGCAGGACGCGGAGCTGTGTCTGGTGAAGTGGTGATTCAGACTTATCAGCCGGAACACTACAGTGTACAGACTGCACAGGCGCAGGATTACGAAGCCTTTTATAAACAGGAAATTGCTTATCGAAAGCTGCTTCGATATCCGCCGATTTGTCATATGCTGGTAGTGTTATGTGCTTCAAAAGAGGAAGCAGATGCAGCAAAAGCAGCGCAAAGTCTGGCCGGACTTTTAAAAGAACAGATTCCAGAGAATGTAAAAGGTACAGCACCGGACAAACGGATATATCTGACAGGACCGGCAGATGCGGCAATTGCGAAAGTGAATGATATTTATAAAAAAGTGATTTATATAAGAGCGTTTGATTATCAAAAACTGGTTCAGCTTAAAGACAGTATAGAGGCTCATGTGACAGAGAATGCGGCATATAAAAATATAATGATACAATTTGATTTTAATCCAATGAATGGATTTTAAATATTTTTAGAAGGGGAAAGAAAAAATGGCAGTTAGAACAATTCGTATACAAGGAGATCCTGTACTGGAGAAAAAATGCAGGGCAATTACAGAGATTACACCAAGGATTGAAGATTTAATCGAGGATATGTTAGAAACGATGTATGAGGCAAATGGTGTGGGTCTTGCAGCACCTCAGGTTGGAATTTTAAAGAGATTAGTAGTCATTGATATCGGGGAAGGCCCAATCGTTATGATTAATCCGGAAATTTTAGAAACTTCCGGCGAACAGACAGGTCCGGAAGGTTGTTTGAGTCTTCCGGGAAAATCAGGTACCGTAACCAGACCAAATTATGTGAAGGCACGTGCCTTTGATGAAAATATGGAAGAATATATCATTGAAGGAGAGGAATTAATGGCAAGAGCAATCTGCCATGAGTTGGATCATTTAGATGGTCATATGTATACAGAAAAAGTAGAAGGTCCATTGCAGGATGTGACTTATGATGAGGATGAGGAATAAATGAAAATTATTTTTATGGGAACGCCGGATATTGCAGTGCCGGCATTGGAAAAAATTATAGAAGCTGGACATGAAGTTGTATTAGTAGTTTCTCAGCCGGATAAACCAGTTGGCAGAAGTAAGGCATTAAAGCCTACAGCTGTAAAAGAGTGTGCAATGGCACATGATATTCCGGTATATCAGCCAACACGTATCCGCTCAGAAGAAAGTGTGGCTTATTTACAGCAGTTTGAAGCAGATGTGATCGTTGTAGAGGCGTTTGGCCAGATTATTCCCCAGGCAATTTTGGATATTCCAAAGCATTGCTGTGTCAATATTCATACTTCTTTATTGCCAAAATACCGCGGTGCAGCACCGATTCAGTGGGCTGTTTTAAATGGTGATATAGTGACAGGTGTAACGACAATGCGCATGGATGCCGGATTGGATACCGGTGATATCATTATGCAGCAGGAGAAAATTATTAACGAGGGTGAAACGACAGGCACGTTGTTTGAACGTCTGTCAAGAGCCGGAGCAGATTTGATTGTGAAAACATTAACGGCTATTGAAGATGGCACAGCAGTTTATACTCCGCAGAATAGTGCAATGGCAACGCATACGTCTAAGATTACAAAGGAAATGGGAAGTATTGACTGGTCGCGCAGTGCAAAAGAGA
>CAYYZV010000170.1:0-4868 GCA_964476275.1 uncultured Roseburia sp. | reverse complement strand
TTCTTTGCAGCACTCTTTGACGGAATAAATCCGGACATCATATTTAATACTACACTAAGCAGTACATATATAACAGCCGTTTTAAATGGCAAATAAGCATTTAATGTTTCAATTCCTGTGAGAGAATGAATAATGGAGTTAATCGGAATACACGCCAGTACCGTTACTATAACACCAAGCATGCCGGAAGCAAAACCGATGATAATTGTCTCTGCATTAAACATAACAGAAACCTCGTGTTTTGATGCACCCATTGCACGTAAAATACCGATTTCCTTGGTTCTTTCCTGTACGGAAATCAATGTAATAACGGCAATCATAATTGATGATACAACTAAGGAAATTCCAACAAATGCAATTAAAACATATGTAATTGCATTGATAATGGTTGTCATAGATGACATCATAAGTCCCACATAATCTGTATAGGTAATCTGCTTGATTTCATCTACGGTTTCGTTATACTCTGCAATTGCATCTTCAATGACTTCTTTATTTTCAAAGGTTGAAGCATAGAAATTAATGCTTGCAGGCTCGTCTAAATCGATGCAGCCGAGTTTCAGCAGATTATCCTCATATGTAGCTCCAGAAAACTCTAATACTTCATCATAATAAGAAGCACACTGTTCTGTCGTATATGCTTCACTTTCCATGTCAAGTGCCATTGCAAGCTGTTCTGCCGGCATTGCTGATAACTGCTGGCTTACCTGTGCGGCATACTGAGCTTTTACCTGTTCTGTTACAATCGTTTCAAAAATATCAAATAAATCTTCATCTGACATTTTCGAAATATACTCTGAAATCTCTTCTTCGCTCATTCCTACTTCTTCTGCCATTGCAGGTCCTAACATTGCTTCAATCGACGCTCTGTCAACCTGTGCCATCTGTGCCTCAACTGTCTGTGTCAAAAATTCCTCTGTCGGGATTGACATGATTTTAACATATGCAGCTGCTTTTTCCGCATCGGAAAGCTCTGTTATATGGGAACGGAAAAAGGTTTCTTTTTCTGCATCGGATAAGCTGCCTGTATTTTCTTCAAATGGAAGTCCGTTAAAAATATCAATCGTAGGACTTGCTATCTGCGCCTCTACTGCTGCATTCTCCTTTGAATGCTCAATCACATATTCTGTCAGCTTACTTGTATAAGCGATAGAACCGCCAAGCATTCCCGATTCTGCTGTTTCGCTTTTACGGATAATACCGGAAACCTTTAATTCAATCGCTTTGTCGTTATACAAATACTGTAATCCTGCATCGGTTGCACTTAAATCCGTATAAGTGCCTGTTGTTTCGTCATAGGTATAGCAGTCAGAATTTAAAATGACCTTGTATTCTCTGTCACAGATTTCTTCATAGCTCCATACGTTTTCGATCGGTTCCAGTTCTGTTTTATTTGATACAGCTTCTACAATTTCCTTAATTTCATCTTCTGATTTCAGACCCAATGCATAAAGAGTCATATCATCTAATTCATTGTTTTCGTTTACAACCAGTACAACCTCATTGTATTCTGTCGGCCATGAACCATAAATGACATCATACTGTTCCTGTACCATATCACTTACGAGACTTCCATTTTCACCCGGAAGCATCTCTTCCCAAAGTACCAAAGAGGAACCCATTGGACTCATGGTAGACATCATCGACGTTGAGTCTACCCCTGTCACAGAAGTTCCTGCACTCATCATCGAAGAAACATCCACATTCATAGAACTCAGCATAATGTCAGTCAGCATAGCCATTGTATCAGATTTAATAATTGTACCATCCACATTTTTGGTATATACCATTAAATCCAAATCATAGGTATATTTGATACCGTTAATTGCACTATGAAGTGCGGACTCCTCATCGGCATATTCTGTCTCAATAAATTCCTTAAATGCTCTTAAATCATTTTCAGAGGTTTCCATATTGTTTAAAGCATCTACCATGTTATACATAATAGACTGTTCATAAACAGCATCTCTTTCATGCACGGTATCTTCATCCGATGCCATTCCCATAAAAGTCGTCATCAGGCTGCTGATATCTGCATTTGAGGACTCAATGGTAAGCGGATAAGATGAAAGTGTACTTTCCTGCATTGCATCAATATAAGCGGTTAATCCCTGTGACACTGCCGTAATCAGCGCAATACCAATAATACCAATACTTCCGGCAAAAGCTGTCATGGTTGTTCTTCCTTTTTTTGCAATGAGGTTTTTCAAAGATAAGGAGAACGATGTCCAGACTGACATGGACGGCATTTTCTGTTTTTCACCTGCGGCTGCCTGTTCTGCAGCGCGTTCTTTCTGCAAATCCTTCTCATCAAGCGGCGCTGTGTCATCTTTAATTACACCATCCAGTACACGGATAATTCTGGTTGAATACTGCTCTGCCAGCTCCGGATTATGGGTAACCATGATAATAAGTTTATCCTTAGATATTTCCTTCAGAATATCCATAACCTGAATACTGGTTTCACTGTCTAATGCGCCCGTCGGCTCATCTGCCAGAATGATATCCGGGTTATTGACCAGTGCTCTTGCAATCGCAACTCGCTGCATCTGACCTCCGGACATCTGGCTTGGCTTTTTATGAAGCTGGCTGCCAAGTCCAACCTGCTCTAATGCTTTTGTTGCCCTTTCTTTCCGCTCCGCCTTCGTTACACCTGTAAGTGTCAATGCCAGTTCTACGTTTTGAAGTACTGTCTGATGCGGAATCAGATTATAGCTTTGGAATACAAAACCAATTGAATGGTTTCGATAAGTATCCCAATCTCTGTCCTTAAAATTCTTTGTAGACCTGCCATTGATAATCAAATCACCGGATGTATACTTATCCAGTCCGCCAATAATATTCAGCATAGTGGTTTTTCCACAGCCTGATGGGCCTAAAATAGACACAAACTCATTCTTACGGAACTGTAAGCTGACACCTTTTAAGGCATGCACCACGCCATCACCAGCCGGATAATCTTTTTTAATATTTTTAAGTTCCAGCATATGTTTCTCCTCCTTCTAAAAAATGTTTTGTTTCCACGCGTTTCAACATTTTCTAATATAAAACAGAAAACTAAACTGATTCTAAACAAAAACTTTTATTTTTTAGGAAGAAATACCAAAAACGTCGTTTTGCTGTCCGCACTTTCTACCGATATTTTTCCGGAATGGCGCTCCACTACCTGTTTAACAATAGCAAGTCCAATACCATTACCGGCTGACGCATGTGACTCATCCGCCTGATAAAACTTATTAAATATTTTATCCTGTTTTTCAAGAGGAATCTCGCTTCCGAAATTGGTGACAGAAACACAAATATGACTGTCCTCCTCTTTTATTCTCAGTACGATTTCCCCAGTCGGCGGCGAAAATTTAATGGCATTATCCAGCAAATTTATCCATACCTGTTTTAATAACTCTTCACTGCCTGAAATTTCATATTCCTCAAATTCTATATCCAGCGACAGATTCTTTTGACTCCATTTATTTTCCAGCAAAAGCACACAGGAACGAATCTGTTCCGATAGATTAAACATAGAAATATCCGAAAGAATCTTCTGATTTTCTATTTTGGTCAAATTCAACACATTCGTTGCCATATCTGCCAGATGTACCGCTTCCTCCTCTATAATCGCCAGATACTCCTGTGTCTGTTCCTGCGTAAGATTTCCCCGCCGTAATAACTTTGCAAAGCCGGCAATGGAAACAATTGGTGTCTTAAATTCATGTGAGAAATTATTTATAAAATCGCTGCGAAGAACTTCTGTATTTTCCAATTCATGAGCCAGAGTATTAAAGCTATTGGTCAGTTCTATAAATGTCGGATGATTTTTAATAGGCTTTCTAAATTCCAGACGTGCCTTAAAATCACCGGAAGCTAACGTATTCAGCTGATTAATCAGCTGATTCACGGGATATACCGGTATTTTGCTTGTAAGTGCTGCAACTATGATACTGATCATAGTATTCAATAAAAGCACATACATCAGCCTATAGATTATGCCCTTTTTTGACATGTCAAGACTCGTAAAAACTTCAAATTGCATAAAAAAATATATAACAACACCTGCAATTACTAACCCTATTAATTGAACACATATAATAACAAAAAAATATAAAATTGTTACTGACAAATTCTGCTTTTTTTCCTTTTTTTTCATACCTTTTTTACCGCCTTATATCCCAGACCGCGAACGGATTGTATCTCAAACTCAGGCCAATTCTGAAAACGTTTCCGAAGTCTTCCGACATGAACGGTCACGGTTTCCCAGCCCGTGTCACTCTCCGCACCCCAAATCTCATCCATAAGCTGAATTCGTGTAAAAATCTTTCCCGGGTAAGACAGCAGTTTATATAATAACAGAAATTCTTTTTGCGGAAGCTCTAAAACCTCACCATTACGGCTTACCGTCAGTGCATCGTAATCCAAGACTACACCGCCAATCGTAATTTTATGCTCATTCACAATTTTGGCACGGCGCAGCAAAGCCTTGATTCTTAAAAGCATTTCTTCCTCATCTATCGGCTTTGTCATATAGTCATCTGTCCCTACAAGAAACCCCTGCTTCTTATCTGCCGGAAGCTGCTTTGCTGACACCATTAGAATAGGAAGATTGTTATTTGCTTCCCGCAGTATTTTTGTCAATTCATAACCGTCCATTTTCGGCATCATAATATCCAGCACAACAAGATCAATGTATTCACGATCCATCACTTCCAATGCATCCTCTCCGTTCATTGCCGTGAATACCCCATATCCTTCATTTTCCAAAACCGCCTGCAAAAGACGGCGTGTATTTTTATCATCATCAACAACTAAAATTCGAAACATTATTCATCACCTCTGTTTCATTATACACTATAATTCTAAACTAAAACGAAACT
>CAYYZV010000169.1:0-4922 GCA_964476275.1 uncultured Roseburia sp. | reverse complement strand
CCGCCATTATTTACCATATCCTGCATAACCAGCATACCATGTTTATCACAGTAATAATAAAATGCTTCCGGTTCAACCTTGATATGCTTCCGGAGAAAATTCATTCCTAACTCCTTCATACGAAGAATATCCCGTTCAAACTCTTTTGGCTCTGCCGGCAAAAAGATACCATCCGGATAATACCCCTGATCTAAGACACCATGCATAAAAATGGGTTTTCCATTTAAACATATGCGATTTATTCCTTTTTGGTTCCGAATTTCAATTGTTCGCAATGCAAAATAAGTTTCCACCTTATCCTGTGTTGTTTCAATCTGCATTTCATACAAATACGGTTCTTCTGTATTCCACAGCTTTGGCTGATAGCCGCTGCCGTCTGCACATACATGTCCTGCTAGCTGAATTCTTCCCCTCTGCCCTGTAATCCGAGCAGCACAGGTTTCTCCATTTGAAAGCTTCACAGCTGCCGTAAAACCTTCTATTCCGCTTCCTAAAACCTGTATCTCTACTCCCTCTAAATCCGGTTTTAAAATCACTTTCTCTATGTAAGATACCGGAACATTTTCCAGCCAGACACTTTGCCAGATTCCGCTGACCGGAGTATACCACATGCCGCCGCGTTTTTTGCACTGCTTTCCATATGGATATTCTTTCGAAAGTGTGTCTGTTACTTTTACCGAGATTTTATTTTCACTGTTTCTGTTTACATAGTCAGTGATGTCAAAAGAAAATGGTAAATATCCACCTTCATGCTTTCCTGCCAAGACTCCATTCACCCAGACTTCTGCAATCTGGTCTACCGCACCAAAGTGCAGTAAAATACGTTCTTTCTCAAATTCCAATGGAATCTTCACCGAAGTCTCATATATTAACTGCGAACCAATTTTACCATCATAATCCGATAATGGAGCCTGCGGCGGAAATGGCATATAAATTGGTTTTCCATTTAAAGTCCAACCTTCATTCAGCATTCTATATCCTTCACGCTTCATCTGCGGTCTTGGATAAACATCCCACGGATTTCCGGCCGCCCCATTTTTCTTTTTCTCCTTTATTTCCAATCCGGATTTTGTCCATAAATCATAATGTCCCATGCGAATCATTCGAAACATTGCCTGTAATGCAATCCACAAAATCCCTGCTGTCACAAGCGCTGCAATCCAGATATTTTTATTTGGCAAAAAAGAAAATGTACCATCACTATTTTCTATCTGCTGCGCATTTCGAAGTACAAACGCACCAATCGCAGAACCTATCGTTCCAGGTATCAATACCTGCCCGATAATACGCGCTCCCTGAAATCTGCCTGCCATATTTTCCGGAATCTGCTCACGAATCTTCGCACCAAATACCGCCATACCGCTTAGATAACCACTCAGCATAATGACCGTTCCAATAAATACCGGTATCGTTGTTGTTGTAAAATACAAAATCATATAACCGGTTACCAACATCCCCACAACCGGAACCACACTCGTCTGAAAACCTAACTGATCATAAAATCTACCGTAAATTGCTGTTACAATCGCTGCTATCAAAATAGCAGGTGCAAATATAATTACGTAATTGGTCATCTGCAATGTTTTTTCATAATACACAATCAAATACGGCATAAACGTCTGAATAGAGATATTAAACAATGCATACGTTCCTATTACTGTATACAATAATTTATTCGCTTTGCAGGTAGATGGCCGAAAACTGTAAATCACATCTTCCCAATATCCACTTTTGTCCGGTATCTTAGGTGTATGCTCTTCAATTAAAAAAATACCTGCTATGCCAATTACCAGTACCACGATGCCGATTACGAGAAAAATCGTACTCCAGCTGTCCGCCAGTTCCAAGTCAAACCCCATGAAACCGCCAAAAACAATCAATATCGAAATCAATGGCATCATGGCATTGATGCCTTCGATTTTACCACGGTTAGATTCATCCCCTTCGTCCGTCAGCCATGCATTATATGCTGCATCATTTGCTGCGGAACCAAAAAAAGTCATCACACAATCCAATAAAATGACCAGTTGAATCCCTAAAGCCGCCGCCTCTGCGATTCCACCACAAATCGGTGTAAGTACATCCATACGAACCAGACCAAACGCTAATATAGCAACACCCCATATTAGATAACCGCCGCACATAAACAATTTCCGCCTGCCGATTCTATCCGACAGCGCACCGATTAAAATCGTAGTTACCGTCGCAGCTACTGAGCTTGCTCCCACCATAAGTGAAATATCAGCCGGCTGTGCATGGAACATTTTGTAAATAAATACATTCAGATACATATTTTCTACAACCCATGCAACCTGTCCGATTAAACCGAACAAAACCATAGCTGTCCAAAATTTCCGTCCTAGTTTTTTCATAACTGCTGCCTTTCTCTTAAGTTTCTTCTAAAATTATACACAAAAGAAAAACGAAAAACAAGGGTATCAAAAAGACTCCCTGTCTTTTTGATACCCTTATCAATATCATTAAATATTTTTAAATCTCTTAACTTCACCCTGAAGTTCTTCTGAAATCTCATTATTAGCATCTGCCTGAGATTTAATGCTTACTAAAGCATCTACTAATTCTGATGTGCTCTGTGCTGCCATTGTAACACCCTGTGCACTTTCGTCAACTGCAATATTGATTCCATCAATACCTTCTGACATCTGAGCCATTGTCTCAGCCAGTTTACCAGCATTTCCATTGAATCTCTGAAGAATTTCATCCATATACTCTGCATCATTGTAATATGTATTTGCAGAATCTACAAACTTGTCATAATCTGCCAAAACTGTGCTGTCGATAAACTGAAGCATCTTATTTGCATTCTTAGCCAGCTCATCTACTGCACTTGTCACAAGACTGCTGATACTCTGAATATTATTTGCAGTATTCTTTGAATTTTCTGCAAGAACACGAATTTCATCTGCTACTACTGCAAAACCTTTTCCTGCTTCACCTGCTCTTGCAGCTTCGATAGAAGCATTTAATGCAAGTAAGTTTGTCTGACTGCTGATATTTAAGATTTCATCTGTTAATTCATTAATCTTTTCTACGCTTCGGCTGTTCTGAATTGCCATTTCTAACAACTTACGATTGTTATCCAGCATAGCAGTTGTATTACGTTTGCTGTCTTCTGCGATTGCACGAGTGGAGACAGCATTCTTTTTCACGCCAACAACGAATTCTTTTCCGTTTTCTGCTTCATCACTCATATCTTTAGATGAAGATAGAATTTCCTGCGCTCCGGTTGTAATCTCATCTAATGTAGCTGCAACTTCTTCCATGCTTGCGGATAACTGCTGCATGGTTGCAGAAATACTGCTTGCATTGTCATTCGAATCAGCGATTTCACTTGTAATTGAATTCATCAGTTCATTCATATTATTAGACTGATCACGAATTGTCAGCATAATACCCTGAAGCTGTTGAATAAAGTTATTCACACCGCCAACGAGCTGGCCGATTTCATCCTTAGACTTCACTGTGATACGTTCAGTAAGATCACCTTCATTATTATCAATTTTATCAATAATCTGCTTCAACTGTCCGCTGGCACCCTTTGCCGGCTTTGTAATGGAAATATTTACATTTAAAATCATAAAAACAGCCGCTGCAATAAATACAACAAACAGAACGTTTGAAATCGTCGCATATTTCTCTACTGTTGCAATTCTTTCTGCTACCATATTTTCTGATGCTGTTGTAATAATCTCATTTAATGCCGTTTCTGCTTCAGTCAATGCATTAATTTTCTGAGTAGCTCCATTATTTGCATTTTTAGAAGCTTCCGGATCTCCTGCCAAATACAAAGCAGCTACTTCTGTAGCCTGAGCCTGTACTACACGCACTGCATCAATATAATTATTCATTACTGATACTACATCTTCCTTTGGTGTTCCAGCCAAATCTTCCTCTTCCATACCTTCACAAATTGCCAGCATCTGCGCCATAATCTCTTCTGTCGTTGCAATTCTATCCGGCATGCCCTCTGACAGCGACAGCTGTGCTGTAGGATTCTGATACCATACAATCATATTAGCAGCAAACTTTCCCTCTTCCACATTCTTTACAACCTGCGTTTCTAAACGCTGTAACTGTGTCCAATTCTCCTGAACACTATTCATACCACTTAACGCCTGCTGCTGTGCACTTGTACTGGCATAAGATGTCACTGAAAACAACATTACCATCGCAAGCAACATTACTACAATTCTAGTACCTATCTTTTTTCCCATTTGTGTCTCCTCCACATTAATAATATTAACTACCTAATACTACCATTAATAGTACTATTATACTACCAGACACTATGAATTTCAAGGAAATATCTTGGATTTTCGCACTAATATTCAAAATAAAGAATTTATTATTTCTACAATATTTCCATGGGGCTGTCGCACTAATTTTGAAAAATCGATCTTATCATTTGCCAATACTGCCCTTACAGCAGTAAAAATAGCATAATAAGATCTTCCTATTGAATCCTTATATTTCCCGACATCTAATAAAAGTTTTGCTGATTCCATTTTATGCACTATCAAGTCTGTATTTTGTAAGACTATCCAATTTTTCTTCCCTCCTTTACAATATTCATGTAATAAGGCAGGTTTCCTTTATATTCCATAAACTCATCATAAGGAATGACAATTGGAGAAACTACAACATCATTTTCCAATCCAATATCTGCTGACACATCCCTTTTTACACCGAATGATATGCCTCTGCTCTTGCATTATCCAATAAATTTTTGACCACAATTTGACCACAATCGAGGTGTTTTTTTGCTTAAAAACACCCCAAAACAACCTAAAAACACTTTCTATCTAACAAAAAATGCCTGAAAATCAGCATTTTCAAGCATTTTTAAGAGTGGACCTGACGGGAATCGAACCCGTGTCCAAAAACCAATCCCCTGCCCTTCT
>CAYYZV010000168.1:0-4924 GCA_964476275.1 uncultured Roseburia sp. | reverse complement strand
ATGATTATATAACATGTATACAAGAAATGCAAGTACTTTTTTACAAATTTTTTCAGGAATTTTTGTCTAATCTGATAGGCTACTTTTTATAATTCATGTTATAATCTTTTAAATGATATTTATATAAAGGAGACCAACTATGGATATTATTATTGTAGGCTGTGGCAAGGTAGGATATACATTAGCAGAACTTTTAAGCAGTGAAGATCATAATTTAGTAGTTGTTGATGAAAAACCGGAACGGGTATCCCGTATTACAGATTCCTTGGATGCTATGGGTATTGTAGGAAATGGGATTAATCATCAAACTCTGCTCGATGCAGGTATTGAAACTGCCGATTTGCTTGTTGCCGTAACAGGTGATGATGAAAAGAACCTGCTTTGCTGTGTCATTGCAAAGAAGACCGCGCGCTGCCAGACCATTGCGCGTGTACGAAACCCTATATATAATGAAGAAACTGAATTTTTAAAAAAGGAATTAGGAATTGCCATGATTATCAATCCGGACCAGACGGCCGCATTGGAAATCGCGAAAGTCTTCCAGTTCCCTTCTACGCTTCGTGTGGATACCTTTGCAAAAGGGCGCGTGGAATTATTGCACTTTAAAATAGGAAAAGACTCTCCTCTTTTGGGCATGAAATTATACACGATGAACCAGAAATTTCGCACCAATGTATTGGCTTGTACTGCGATGCGCGGAGACGAGGTTATTATTCCAAACGGTAATTTTGAATTTAAAGAAAACGATGTTATCGCAATTGCTTCTACCCGCAAAAATGCAATCGACTTTTTCCGCAAAATCGGCAATGTGAAGCACCGTGTTTCCAGTGCCATTTTAGCGGGCGGCGGTGCTATTTCCTATTATCTTGCAAAAAGCTTGATTACTTCCGGTATCAATGTTACCATTATTGATATTGATCCTAAACGCTGCGACTACTTAAGCGAGGAACTACCGGATGCCACAATTATCTGCGGCGATGCTACAGACAAAACGCTGCTTTCGCAAGAAGGCTTAGAACATGCCCACGGTTTTGCTGCTCTCACCGGGCTGGACGAGGAAAATATTTTGCTTTCCCTCTACGCAAATCAGGTTTCCAATGCCAGAACCGTTACGAAGATTAACCGTTTGAACTTTACTTCTATTATTAATAAGCTGGATTTAGGAAGCATTGTTTATCCGAGAATTATTACAGCGGATTATATTTTAAAACATGCCCGTTCTACCAGTTTTTCACGTAACAGTAACGTTGAAAAATTATATAAGCTGGCAAACGGCCGTGTAGAAGCACTTGAGTTCATCATCAAAAAAGATTCTGCCGTTGCAGGTATTCCGCTTATGAAGCTGAATCTTAAAAAAAATACTCTGATTTGCAGTATTTATAGAAATAACAGGGTCATCATCCCGACCGGTCAGGATATGATGCTGGCGGGTGATTCTGTCCTAGTTGTTATTTACGGCTACCGCATTCATGACATTCAGGAAATTCTGGAGGATTAAACAACCATGAATTATTCCATTATCCTATACATCCTCGGATGTGTATTAAAATTTGAAAGTATATTTTTGCTTGTCCCTGCATTTGTAGGGCTTTTATATAGAGAAAAAGCTATTTTTGCTTACCTTTTTACATCTGCTGTCTGTTTTATCATTGGCCGGCTGCTCTCCCACAAAAAACCGGTCTCAAAAACCTTATTTATCCGAGAAGGTTTTGTTACAGTAGCAGCCAGCTGGGTTATTTTAAGTATTTTAGGTGCTATCCCCTTTGTGCTCTCCGGCGATATTCCTTCTTACGTCGATGCACTATTTGAAACAATTTCCGGTTTTACCACTACCGGTTCGAGTATCCTAAGCGATGTAGAAGCCTTGTCCAAAACCAGTCTATTTTGGCGAAGCTTTACACACTGGGTAGGCGGTATGGGTGTACTTGTATTTATTATGGCGATTCTTCCTTTAATGGGCGGTTCCACCATGAACCTGATGAAAGCAGAAAGTACAGGACCATCCATTAGCAAACTGGTGCCTCATGTAAAAGATACAGCCATGATTTTATACGGCATGTATATTGCATTAACAATTTTCCAGATTGTAATATTATTACTATTCGGAATGCCGCTTTTTGATGCTTTTACTATCACTTTCGGTACAGTTGGCACCGGAGGTTTCGGCGTATTAAACAGCAGTTTAGGAAGTTATTCTCCTGTCATTCAATACACCGTTACTTTCTTTTTGATTTTAAGCGGCATTAACTATACAGCATATTTTTATATCTTATCCCTGCGATTCAAAGATGCATTCCGTATAGAAGAAGTGCGCTGGTATTTATTTATTGTGGCACTTTCCACCGGTATCATTACTCTCAATATTCGTAATATGTATCCAACTTGGGAGGAATCATTCCGACACGCTTCACATCAGGTTGCTACTATTATTACTACTGCCGGATTTTCTACCACAAACTTTGATTTATGGCCGGAACTTTCAAAATGCATTCTTGTAATTTTAATGTTTATTGGCGCATGTTCAGGCAGTACTGCAGGCGGAATGAAAATTTCCCGTGTCATCATGCTTCTAAAAACCATCAAAAAAGAACTTTCTCTTATCGTTCATCCAAGAGAGGTGCGGAAAATTCGTATGGATGGCCGTGTACTGGAACATGAAACTTTACGTAACACAAATGTTTTCTTCGTTATATATTTTGTTATTTTACTTAGTTCTACCTTATTAATAAGCATCGATAATTATGACTTTACAACGAACTTTACTGCCACTGTGGCCACCTTAAATAACATTGGTCCGGGTTTAGCTATGGTCGGTCCAACGCAGAATTTTTCAATTTATTCAACGTTCTCTAAGTTTATTTTAATGTTTAATATGCTGGCGGGACGTTTAGAATTATTCCCACTGGTGGTTATGATGCTTCCATCTACGTGGAAACGCAAATAAATAGAATAGCACAATTAAATCGTGTATTATTAAATAAAAGAAAGGCTAAATATTTTATGTGGATTGCAAACAATTGGAAAGATTATGAAGTAATAGACTGCTCAAAAGGCGAGAAACTGGAACGCTGGGGAAAATATCTCCTAGTTCGGCCAGACCCACAGGTTATTTGGGATACCCCAAAAACAGAACGCGGCTGGAAAAGAATGAACGGCCACTATCACCGCAGTGCAAAAGGCGGCGGCGAATGGGAATTCTTTGATTTACCGGAGCAATGGCAGATTCATTACAAGAGTCTGACTTTCAACTTAAAGCCATTCAGCTTTAAGCATACCGGACTTTTTCCGGAACAAGCCGCTAACTGGGACTGGTTCTCTGAGAAAATAAAAACCGCAGGCAGACCAATCAAGGTCTTAAATCTCTTTGCCTATACCGGCGGTGCTACGCTAGCTGCTGCCGCTGCAGGAGCCAGTGTCACACATGTAGATGCTTCAAAAGGTATGGTTGCCTGGGCAAAGGAAAATGCTGTATCCTCTGGTTTAAAGGACGCCCCTATCCGCTGGATTGTAGATGACTGTGTAAAATTTGTAGAACGTGAAATCCGCCGCGGTAATCACTACGACGCAATTATTATGGACCCGCCATCTTATGGCCGAGGACCAAAAGGGGAAATTTGGAAGATTGAAGATGCGATTTATCCGTTGGTGCAGCTTTGCGAACAGCTGCTGACAGATGAACCTCTCTTTTTCCTGATTAATTCCTATACCACCGGATTACAGCCAGCCGTATTGAGTTATATGATGAGTACAGTTTTAAAGAAATATCACGGAACTGTTAAAGCAGACGAAATTGGACTTCCGGTATCTTCAAATGGACTTGTACTTCCTTGTGGAGCAAGCGGAAGATTTGAATTATAACCAAACCTGAGAATTTGAATAAAAAAGCATCCATTCATGCCAGCATGATGGATGCTTTTTTATTACCTTAGTTCTTAATTCTTATCATTTACGTAAGCTTCTGCAGCCTTTATCGTCTTAACCATAAAATCAATCGATTCAACCGGATATTTACCTGCCGCCGTCTCTCCCGTCAGAATGACAGATGCCGCTCCTTCGCTGACTGCACGATAAATATCAGATGCTTCTGCACGGGTTGGAACAGCCGCATGCTCCATTGAAGCAAGCATCTGAGTTGCAATCATAAATGGTACACCGGCTTTATTACAAATATTTGCAATCTTAGCCTGTACAACAGGAAGCTCCCATGTTGGAATCGAATTCCCAAGGTCTCCTCTTGCAATTACAATTTCATCACAGAAAGGAAGAAGTTCTTCTATCTTTTGTACTCCGACTTCATTTTCGATTTTTGCATAGACACGCATATCTGCTGCATCTACCTCTTCTAATGCACCTCTTAAATTTCCCAAGTCCTCTTTTCCTCTTACAAAAGGAAGCATAACACCGGTAATTCCATAAGCCTTTGCCTGACGGATATTCACAATATCACTATCCTTAAGAGTTGGTGTTTCAAAAGTCACACCTGGTATGGCAACACTCTTTTCACTATAAAGTGTACCGCCGCGCACTACTACACACTCTGCTGCTCTTGAACGTTTTTCTTCTACTTCCAAAAGAATCTTTCCATCGTCAATTAAAATAGAAGTACCTACTTCCAGCTTATCAAATACCGGCCGCGGCAGCGCAAGCTCTGTCGGATCAAATAAATTCGTTTTTCCCTCTGCCATAACTGTCAGTTTATCGCCTTCGTTTAATTTACGCTCTGATGGAAGTTCCCCTAATCTCATTTCCGGCCCGATTAAATCAATTAGCATTTCCAATTCCGGCTGATTTGGATTGGTCTTTTTTACCACTGCATAGGCCTCTCTGATATTCTCAATCCAGCTTGTCACTTCTGACAAATTTACATGAGAAAGATTAATTCGAATACCTGTCATTCCTTTTTCAAATAACTGCTTCAAAATCT
>CAYYZV010000167.1:2900-4928 GCA_964476275.1 uncultured Roseburia sp. | reverse complement strand
CAATCCTGAAAGATAAATCATAGGTATCCAGCGAACCATATGTAAGATAATCAAAGGTTGCATTTCCATCAACATAACGTCTGTAAAAGCCCTCTTTGATGGAAACCTTTCTTTTATGGCTACGGACAAGAGTAACATTTACCCGAATATCCAAGGAATCTTTCAGAGGAAACGCAAAGTTACTGACCATACCTTTGGAATGGATATCCTTTGTGCGGAAGAGAAAATACTGTCCCTTTATATGTTCTCCAAATTTTGCCAATCCGGGTACTGCAATTACATTTTTTCCACTCTTCAGTGCCCCAACAATTGAGCCTGTTCCACCATGTGTAATTACGATATCTGCCTGCTTTTGAAAATTCTTATATTCCTCTGCATCTACAAATCTTTTGTATTGCATATTCCGCGGAATATAAGTTCCATCACCGATTTGTGCAAAAATCTGTTCCTCTATTATTTTTCCTTCTATCAGTTCGTCTAAATTTTTTATCAACCTGTCAAATTGGTAATTCCTAGAACCTGTACATACAAATATCAATATATTGAACCTCCATAAACAGCATTCGGATATACATCAAGCATCGACTTCCACTGTACGATAAACAAATCTGCATATTTATACATCATTTTTCCAGGCTTTGACGCATCAGTAACTCTTGCAAATGTTTCAATAAATATAAATTTCTTTCTAAATACTTTCGCCCAAAAACAAAACGGCAAATTTCGCAGTTGCTCATAATGCCCTCCTGATGAAGAAACAAAGCACATTTTTATATTTTTTGTTTTTGCCATTAACTTTTCTTCCTGTATATTCTTCCTTTCTGCTGTATTATCTTTCATCACTTTTTATCACTCCTTACATCCTTTGTGCAAATTGCACAAACATTTTTCTCCCACCTTGTTCATCAATCTGCACTGTGATACCATACTTGTAAGATACCAATTTGCAAATTTTATCTAACTGATTTTCAGTTTCTATGCCAGTTCGCTGGTTTCTGCTTGGCTTTTCATTAGGCGATTTTGCCGGATTCCCAAGTACACATTTTTACAAAAGAAAGGAATTTCTATGTCCAAAATATCATCAAAACAAGAAGACTCTTTGCTAAACCTCTTCGGTGAAACACTGACTGAAAAAGAAGCCTTGTCTCTAATCGGATCCGATCCGGAGGCACAACAATTATTCGAGTCACTGACCACTGAATTCCAACAAAAGGCTATTTCCTTTGTTCAGGGAAATACCGGATTAAAAATATTAAGCGATAAATGTTTTCAGGACATTATGAAACCTAGAACACACCCTGAACGTTTAAGTTCTCTTTTATCTGCTATCCTCAACAAAAAAATCGTTATAAAATCTGTCATTCCAAGAACCGGTGAGAAAATGGCTGATGGCGGGTCTTTTGTTATCATGGATATACTTGTCGAAGATACAAAGGGTTCTACTATTAATGTTGAAATACAACGTGTTGGTTATCTTTTTCCTGGCGAACGAAGCTGTTGCTATCTATCTGATCTTGTTATGCGGCAATACAATGTAGTACGTTCGAAAATGGGAAAACGTTTTTCCTATCATAAAATGAAGCCCATCATTCTGATCGTCATTATGGAAAACAGTTCTGATAATTTCAAAGCAGTAACTCCTCAATATATCCATCATGAAAGATCCGTCATTGATAGTGGTGCTGTTGTAACAAACTTAACAGAGACTATCTACATTTCCCTTGACACATTCCGTTCTGTCAGTCAAAATATAAGTACAAAGCTGGATGCATGGCTGACTTTTTTAGGGTCTGACTCACCAGCCGATATTTTGAAACTGATTAATGCATATCCGGAATTCATCGAATACTACAAGGACATCGCAGAATACCGGAGACATCCAAAGGAGTTGATGAATATGTTTTCCGAAGCACTGGCAATCATGGATCGCAACATGGAACAATATATGATAGATGAATGGAAAGCCACTATTGAAGACCAAAAATCTATCATTAAAGAAAATGAAGCTATCATTAAAGAAAATGAAGC
>CAYYZV010000167.1:0-2800 GCA_964476275.1 uncultured Roseburia sp. | reverse complement strand
ATTGCTGAAAGAGATTCCACTATTGCTGAAAGAGATTCTATTATTCAAAAATTAGAATCCATTATTGAAGCTCAAAATGAGCAAAATCGTGGATTACAAGCAAAATTGGATCTGATTCTTTCTCAAATGCAATCTAAATAATCTTAATCTGTAACCTTTCAGAGCCCGAACATTTTCTGTTTGTGGCTCTGATTTGTTATACTATCTCCTCGCTTACTTTTGTCTTCTCCTTCATTGCCTCACTCTTTTCCTCTGTAAATCCTTCCGTAGCCTCCGGTGTAAACACGGTCTTAAAGGTCAGCATTAAAATCTTCAAATCCAGCAGTAGGGATTGGTTTTCGATATACATCAAATCAAGCCTCAGCTTGTCATATCATGCTGCGGAATTTTAATATACTGAATACTTTGAAATGTATTCACTTGGCGCAAGCCATAAAATCTTTTGATTTCTATGCTGTTCGGCCAGCTTAAAAGCAATAAAGGACTTACCTGTTCCGGTAGGATGAATCACTGCCGCTTTTCCGGTTTTTCCCATAAGCTGTACCGCCGCCTCATAAGCCTGCTGATTATGCGAAAATAGTTCCATTCTAATCTCCTATGAATTTAAAAAGAGCCCATATCTTAAGTTCTTTCTGCAACTTGTCTGGAATTAAAATCGTCCTAATTTTCCCGTTATTGTGAATCACTGATTTTCCATTTCTCATACTTTCCGCTGTAATATACTTAAGTTCACTGATTCGAATTCCCGTTGAACATATCGTATTCAAAATTAAAACCAGCCGCGTATTGCCTTTCCTGCGTGCCGCCACAACCAGTCTTTTGTACTCACTCTTGCTCAAATATTTATCCTCTGCTGCAAAAGCTGACTTCTGCACCTTACAGGTTTTCACTCTCACGTCATGCCAGCCCACATATCTATCAAAAAGCTCGTATATTCTTCTATTAATGCATCTGTTATTTTTCTCATAAACCCTCCTGTTTTTACACTTTAATATGATGCAGTGTCTTGAAATGAAAAAAGAATAGACAAAACATTTCTGTTTCTGCCTATCCTTTATTGTTCTCTATTTTTTATTTATTAAACTGCATCATATACAAATGCTCATAAATACCCTTCTTCGCTAAAAGTTCTTCATGTGTTCCTTCTTCTTCGATCCCTTCCTCTGAAAGTACCAAAATCTTTTCTGCATTTTTAATTGTAGAAAGACGGTGTGCGATAACAAATGTAGTACGATTCTTTGCCAGTTTTTCCAATGAATCCTGTACCACCTTTTCACTTTCATTATCAAGTGCTGATGTTGCCTCATCAAAAATTAAAATCGGCGGATTCTTTAAAAATACCCTTGCAATGGATAATCTCTGTTTCTGTCCGCCTGAAAGTTTAATACCACGCTGTCCAATATCTGTATTGTAGCCCTCCGGAAAAGACATGATAAATTCATGTGCGTTTGCATTCTTTGCCGCCTCAATGATTTCCTCTTCTGTAGCGTCCGGCTTACCGTAACGAATATTTTCCATAATTGTTCCTGCAAACAAATAGACATCCTGCTGCACAATACCAATTTGATTCCGAAGACTCTTTAATTTAATATCCCGAATGTCCTTTCCGTCAATCCGAATTATTCCGCCAGTCACATCATAAAAACGAGGAATTAAGGAACAAAGAGTACTCTTACCAGCACCTGAGGAACCCACCAGCGCCATATATGCCCCTGCCGGTACGTTCAGATTAATATGATTCAATACCTGTTCTGTATTTTCTTCGTACTGGAAGGTAACATCTTCGAAAGTAATATCTCCTTTTACATCTTTTAAATCAACTGCACCCTTTTTATCCTGGATATCCGGTTCTATATTCATAATTTCCATAAAACGTTCAAAACCACTGTAACCATTTTGGAACTGCTCTGTAAAATCGATTAAAGTTCGAACCGGATCGGTAAATACGCTGATATATAATAAGAAAGTCAGCAAATCACTGACATTCACACTGCCCTTTGCAATCAATACTGTTCCGATTACAATTACATTTACCTGAATCAAAGTCGTAAAGGAACCTAAGCCGGCATGAAAGCTTCCCATGTAAAAATAGCTATTCTTCTTTGCAGATAAAAATCCATCATTGCCAACTTTAAACTTCTCATTTTCGATTTCTTCATTTGCAAAAGATTTTACCACACGGATTCCTGATAAATTATCTTCAATCTGCGCATTGATTTCTGCAATTTTAGCACGGTTCTGCCGAAATGCACGGCGCATCTTTTTATTCAGAAAATATGCATACGTGAACATAAACGGAAGCACTGCAAAAGCAGCCAGTGCCAAAGTCGGATTAATGCTTAACAAAATAAATAAAGCTCCGATAATCTTTACAATAGAAAGAATTAAATTTTCCGGTCCATGATGCAAAAGCTCGGTAATATCAAACAAATCGGAAGTAATGCGGCTCATCAGCTGTCCAACCTTTTGATTATCATAAAATGCAAAGGACAGCTTCTGAAAATGGTCAAAAATCTCCGCCCTCATTTCATATTCAATTTTTGCACCCATTACATGTCCCTGATTGGAAATATAAAACTTACTGTAACAATCCACCGCTACTAATACTAATAGTACAATTGCAATATAAATAATCTGCTGTAAAATCACTTCTGTTTCCATATATATCAACTGTGATGTCACATAGCGGATCACCAATGGAATCGTAAGGGCTATTGCCGCTGATAAACTGGCAAAAAACATATCGGTCAAAAATTCCCGCATATGAGCCTTATAATAAGATAACATTTTCTTTAAATTC
>CAYYZV010000166.1:0-4961 GCA_964476275.1 uncultured Roseburia sp. | reverse complement strand
AGGCACTGGATTTTGATTCCAGCATTCGTAGGTTCGAATCCTACTAGCCCAGCTTTATTTAATAGTTTTTGGGATATTAGCTCAGTCGGTAGAGCACTTGACTTTTAATCAAGTTGTCCGGGGTTCGAATCCCCGATGTCTCATTCCAAGCAACGAAGTCGTCACTTGAAAAAGTGGCGATTTTTCTGCATTAAAGGAACATAGTATGTTGTATTAACGCGGTGTCTTGGAATGGTCAAAAGTGGAATATGTATTAGAAAAAAATACTACAATTGAAATATAATGTCTATTGACATTTAAAGGAATATAGTCTAAACTAGAAACGAATTTTTTGAAAAATAGGGAAAAGAAATGTTTATAGATATACATAATCATACGTTATTTGGAGTAGATGACGGACCGCCGGATATCAAAGAATCAGAAAAGATGCTGGTGGAGGCAAAGGCGCAGGGTGCAGAGGCTGTTGTTTTGACTCCGCATTACAGACGCGGCATGTTTGCCTATCCAACACAAGAGATAGAAAAGAATTTTGCAAAGCTGAAATTAATCGGAGAAGCGATAGGTCTTCGTCTTTTTTTAGGATGCGAATATCATGTAAATGGAGATTTGATTGAATATATTCAGTCAGGGCGCTGCAAGACATTGGCAGACAGTGATTATGTTTTGACAGAATATTCCCATCAGACAGAGTATTCCTATATAGTAGAGCAGACTCAGCGGCTGCTTTCGAATGGATATTTTCCGGTGATTGCCCATGTAGAACGTTATCAGTGTTTTCAGAAAAAACCGGAATTGTGTGCTGAGATTTCCAACATGGGAGCAATGGTTCAGGTCAATGCCGACAGTGTACTGGGACTGGATGGATTTAAAACAAAACAGTTCTGTAAGAAGCTGCTGAAAAAAGAATGGGCAGATATTATTGCAAGTGATGCACATGATATGGCAGGGCGTGCGAGTCATATGCAGATGTGCAAAGCGCATGTAGAGAAAAAGTACGGGACGGAATATGCCAAGTTGTTATTTGTAGATAATCCAAAGCGGATTTTAAATAATAGATGAGGAATCAATAAACTGACAAGCAATAGATGATAAGGTATGGAGAGAGAAATGAACGAGAACTACAGAGATGATGAAATCGAAATTGATTTGGGGGCGCTGTTCTTCGAATTGTTAGGACACTGGAAGATGATCTTTTTATCTTCTGTTTTAGTTGGAATTATTGGGTTGGTTATCAGCGTATTTTTAATTACCCCACAGTATGAATCAACTTCAGAATTGTATGTTTTATCAAAAAGTACTTCTATAACCAGTCTTGCAGATATCCAGATGGGAACGAATCTGACAAATGACTACATGGTTGTAGTAAAGGGAAGACCTGTATTAGAGCAGGTAATCAGTAATTTGGGCTTAGAAGAGACCTATCAGACACTGAAAGGAAAAGTGTCATTAAATAATCCATCCGATTCCCGTATCTTACAGATAACAGTTACAGATCCGGATTCGGCACGTGCGAAGCTGATTGCAGATGAAATTGCAGAAGTATCATCCAGATTTATTTCCGCTAAAATGGATCAGGATCCGCCAACTATTATTTCTTATGGTTATGCAGATGGAGAACCGGTTAGTCCAAATACAATGATGAATACAGCCATTGGTGTGCTTATTGGTGCATTTATGTCCATGGCAATTGTCATTATTACATATTTATTGAACGATACAATTACAAATGCAGAGGATGTAGAACGTAAGTTAGGTCTGAACCTCCTTGGAACACTTCCATTTGAAGAGTCAGAAGAGGACACTGTAACAAAACATACGAAGAAAACAAAGAAAGTAAAGCCTGCAAAGGTAAAGCAGTCAAAATCGGCAAAACAGCCAAAGCAAAATGCAAAAAAGAAAGATGCGTAAGGAGATAAGAGTATGGAAACAGTAGAACTTAGAAACGTAACTGAGCATAGCTATGCCAGAAAAGAATCGCTCCGCGCATTAAAAACAAATTTACAGTTTTGCGGAGATGATGTAAAAACAATCCTTGTTACAAGCTCTCTTCCGGACGAAGGAAAGAGTACCGTAGTATTTGACCTTGCCCGTTCTCTTACAGATTCGGGAAAAAGTGTATTATTGATTGACAGCGATATTCGTAAGTCCGTACTTGTAGGACGGTTACGTGCAAAGGCAGTAAATGGAAAAGAAATACATGGACTTTCTCATTATCTGTCAGGACAGAACAAGCTGAGTGATATTTTATATACAACTCAGATACCACGATTAATCATGGTATTTGCAGGTCCATCGGTTCCAAATCCTACAGAAATTTTGGAAAAGAAATATTTTGACGAATTGTTGGAGTTTGGTAAGAAGCAGTTTGATTATGTCTTAATCGATTGTGCACCAATTGGAGCTGCAATTGATGCAGCAGTTATTGCAAAGAAATGTGATGGTGCTATATTGGTTGTAGGACAGGGTGAAGTAAACAGCCGCTTGATTAACAGTGTAAAGAAGCAGTTGGAAGCATCCGGTGTACGTATTTTAGGAGCCGTTTTAAATAAAGTAAAAATGGAAAGCACCCATTATGGTAAATATTACGGCAAATACTACGGCAAGTACTATGGAAGATATTACGGTAACTATTACGGCAACTATTACAAGAAGAATGATGATGAGGAATAGCGATGAAATCTGAACGAGGTTTGATGCACCTGCTGGTAGCAGTGGAAGTACTTATATTAATCGTAGTTATTATCTTTGGTGTGGTGAAAAAAGTATCCGGACCGGAAGAGAGTGCAGAAGTTGTGGTAAGTATGCAGGAAAATCGAATAGAGGACTTTCAGGATGAGGCAGAAACCGAGACAGAGGACACAGAAGAGGAACTTGCGGTGGTATTTTCAGATGAGATAGAGGGAATGCTCGCAGTAATGTCTACAGAAGAAAAAGTGGCACAGCTTTTTATGGTGTCACCGGAAGCACTGACTGGAATCGATCAGGTTAATATTGCAGGTGAGGGAACACGTACTGCGCTTACACAGTATCCGGTAGGTGGTATGTTATATGCAAAGCAGAACTTTATGGGACGGGTTCAGATGCGGGATTTGCTGACTGGTGCTCAGACGATGAGCAATGAAGTGAGCGGCAGATACCTTTTCGCGGGAACTCAGGTGACGATTGGCGAAGAGATGTTAATCGCAGCTGCACCGGCAGGTCAGGAGGATTTGCTGGTTGAATTGCTGGCATTAGCAGTGCCGCCGACAGAAGAAAATATAGCCGGCATGGAACGAATCTACTATGTACAGGAAGCAGAGGCGCTTTCAATGGAGCGCGCAGGAGAGAACTTGTACTGTTATCATGTGACAAATGGCGGACAGGCAGCAGTAGATGCGCTGAATCAGGGAGCAGATATGCTCTGTGTTACAGATGGTTTTTCAGCTGTTTACGAGAAAGTGCTTGAAGCAGTAAATGCAGGCGATGTCTCTGAGGGAGTATTAAAGCAGGCAGTAGGACGAATTTTAGTAAGAAAGCAGGCTCTTTCTCAATAGGAAGAAAAGAATGAGAGATAGAAAGCAACTGGTTATAAATATATTTATCAGCATATTGGTGCTGGCGATTTTTGGTGTGGGTCTTATGGCGGTCTTTGCGTGGAAGGAAAAAAATACCGTATCTGCGGAAGATGTCATGGAACAGGCTAAAAATGAGACGGGTATCGTCGAAAAGTGGCAGGAAGGCGATGTCACCTATAACGGTAAAAAGTATCGTTATAATTCTTCGATTAAGACCTATCTGTTTTTAGGAACGGATAATGAAGGTACGATGGAGGAATCTACCGGTGGTCTGGTAGGCGGTCAGTCGGATGCGATGTTCCTTTTAGTGACCGATGGAAGTGCAAAGACGATGTCGATGATTTCGATTAATCGCAACACGATGACGATGGTAAGCAGATATGATTTATTGGATAATCGTGTAGACCAGCAAAAGATGCAGATTTGTCTGCAGTATGCTTATGGAGACGGCGGAAGAACAAGCTGTCTTCGGACAGCAGATACGGTATCCCAATTATTCTATGGGATTCCGATCAATGGATATTTTGCCATGAATATGGACGCGATCCCGCTTTTAAATGATGCAGTGGGCGGTGTAACCGTAGAGGTCATGGATGATTTGGAAAATAAAAGCCTTGGAGTCAGCCTGAAAAAGGGCGAAACGGTTAACTTAACCGGCAAAGAGGCTTATGTCTATATACGTTCCAGAGATATTAATGAGTTTGACAGTGCAAGCAGACGTCTGGAACGACAGAATCAGTATTTATTACAGCTTTTTAAGCGAATTAAAAACCTTGCACTGGGCAACGAAGCAACGATTGCGAGAGTTACTGAGTTAATGGAGGATTATCTGGTGACCAGTATCGATTTTGCAAAGCTGGCAGAGGATGCATCGGAGTATGCATTTGATGAATCCCATATGTATAATGTCCCAGGTGAGACAGTTATGGGAGAGATTTATGAAGAGTATTATGTAGATGAGGAGGCTCTCTACGAGATGATACTTGACATTTTCTACAATGAGGTAGAAAATTAGATTAAGAGGATATTAAGTTTCGCGTATGCGGGATTTGATATAAACCACATGTATAAATGAAGAAAGGAGGAATGATACCGATGAAAAGATTCGTAGCTTTATTAGCAACAACATTGGTTATGGCTTTAAGTGCAACTACAGTATTAGCAGCAGGAAGCCCATCTGAAAAAGTACCGGTAGGTGTAGATCAGACAGTTGATTTTGAAGAAGGTTCAGGCCTTACATCAACACCAGTAAGTGATGCCGAAGCAGTAGCAGCAGTTAATTTAGCAAATGCAGTAGAAGAAGAACTTACAAAAGATGGTGATGTAAAGAATGTAAAGGTAGAACTTATTACAAATATTACAGCTAACAGAGATGTTACACCGGAAGATCCTTTAACAATTGTATTC
>CAYYZV010000165.1:0-4973 GCA_964476275.1 uncultured Roseburia sp. | reverse complement strand
AGACCTGTAAGAATTGTGGTGATACAATTGAGAACTATAGAACTTATCATCAGACGTATGTAGTAGACGTTGTTGACTTTGAAGAACTTGGTTTCTGTGGCGGAGAACTTCGCAAGACTTCTTGTGCCTGCGGAGAATATTCTTACGTTAATAATTATTCAAATTGTTATTTCAGTTATTTAGGATATGACGACACTACAGGAACTTATACTTACGAATGTACAAGCTGCGGTGGTATTCAGACAGAAAAAACAGTATATGGTCAGAAAAATGAAAACTGTAATTATGTAGGTACAACTTATGTCCGGTATATGATGGACGGTGAGGTTATGTATGAATATAGCTATAATAGTACTTATGTATCGCATGAATATATACATAGCTTTGAACTGCTAGGTGAGACATGTGAGGATGGCTACTATGTGACTACAAAATGTCAGGATTGTGGATATTCGTACGCGAGTGATTATTTATACGATGATCATTATACATACTGTGTAGAAATTACAGATGCCGGCGAACTTGGTATGTGTGAGGGTACGATAGAACATTGCCAATGTGCTTGTGGAAAATATGATAACAGGTATCTTTATAATGAATGTATGTGGGTATATGATTATGAGAATCAGAAAAAAACATGTTCTGAATGTGGTACTGTATATACATGGGACTCAGTAAAAACAGAGATTGATGATTGTCATACAAAGTCTGAAACTACATACACTTATACAAAAGATGATGAAGTAATCTTGGAATATGTTGACATAGATATCTATAAACATCATGATTACAGGGTTACAGATGTAGTAATGAATGACAGCACTAACTGTGAGATGGGCTATACTGAAACACTTACATGTAAAGATTGTGGTTATAGCTTTGAATCATCCGGAAGTTATCATAATTCGTATGTTGAAAAAGAATATGATTTAGCTGAGTTTGGCGGTTGTGAAGGTTCTACGATTACATATAGTAAGTGTCACTGCGGTAAGTACAATTATGTTGGGCACAATTTATATGGCACATGTGATATTATTTTTACAAGCAATACTTATGTAGATGATGATGGATATACACATAATGTAAATGTTTACAGATGTGAAACCTGCGGACTTCGCTATACACGAGATCAGAAAGTGGATAGAGATGTTGCAGCATGCATGGAAACAATCACAAATACCATAACAATGGCTGTTGGTGATACAGCTGTAGATGGATTTGAATATAGCGAAACACAGCCATACCACGATTATAAAGAAACGGCAGAATTAGAGGATGGATCAGAAGATTGTGATGATGGTGTTCTCATTACACAGACATGTAAGAATTGTGGAATATCTAACACATATACTTCTTATGGACATTCTTCGGTAGAAGTGGAAGGTTCACGCGTTGATTTAAGTACATTAGGTTCAAAATGCGGTGGTTATGTAGTACATAAGCAGTGTGCATGTGGAAAATATAGTGGCTTATATCTGGAAGATTCAGATTGTGATATGTCACCATGGTATTCTGAAACACCATGGTTAGGTGAAGACTACGAATCACAGGAAACGACAGATGGATGGCATTCTTTGTACAGATATGCATATCGACGGACTTGCGCGGTAACAGATCCGGAACAGTGTGGTTTTAGTATTCGTGAATGTGATTACTATGAATGGGATAAAGAAAACTGTAAGATGGTAGAATATACTACATGGCAGTTAGGATATGATAATGTAAATGGTACTTGTCAGAAAGAAATTACCGTTCCAACAGGAAGATTTGCTTATCATGATTATGAAGTAAGCTCAACTACAGATGGTACAACCACAACAACGGAAGAAATCTGTACTGTTTGCCAAAGCTCACGCACGGTTATTTCGCGAGATGATGCAGATGGCAGATACAATGAAAAAGAGTTAGTAAATACTTTAGACAATGGTGAACGTAAGTATTATCACTATATTTCCGAAGATGTATATTATAATGATTATACATATGATGTAAAAGATTACTATAAGTATATTTATGCAGATGGTACAGAATACTGGTACAGTTATGATTATGAATATGATTGGGATAATTTTGATTGTACCTGTGTTCGTACATATACAGATAGTTATGGTTCAAATAATGTTACAAAAGAAGACTGTCATCGTACCAGTTCATATTATGAACGGCTGATATACGCTACCTGTTCACAGTATGGTGAATACAAGTGGACATATAAGTGTAATGTTTGTGAAGCAATAACAGCTGAAAACGTATATGACGAAAGTCCGGATGGACATTACTGGCATTATGATTACGATCTTGGTATTTACGAATGTTATAACTGTGGACTTCAGAATATCAACGGAGCAGACGGAAGTGTTGTTCTGGAAGATATGACTGCAGAGTACGGAGAAGACACAAACTATGTAATTGGTTATTGGAATAAGGAACTGGTAGAGTATACCTATTATTTAGGTGTTCTTTATGAAGATGCCAATGAAGAAGTAGAACTTATTTTAGATATCGAATTTACAGAATTAGCGAGAGAAGAAGATGGCATAAATGCTGTGGTATTTGATCAGACCAAAGCGGAAGCTGCAGCAGAAAAAGCAGTGAAAGCAGAAGGCTATACAGGTGAATATGCACTTCGCTTTACTTTCGTTCCAGTTGGAAGTGATGGAGATTTTGATTATGCTATTACTTTAACCGATAAGGATGTAACACAATAGTATAGGTCAAAATAAGGTAAAATCAGTTACCTGAATAAATTCACGCACAGAGGATTTATGAATGAAGATAAATCCTCTGTGTATCAACATAAAAGTAAGAAGAAAGGAAAGTTAACTACTGTGAAGAAGATATTTGCATTGTTAATGACAATTATGATGTGTTTTTCAGCTGCAAGTGTTGTACAGGCTGATAACAATAATATAACAGTATCAAATGCTACAGCGGCTCTTTCAGAAACAGTATACCTGACAGTGGCATTATCCAATTGTGATAAAGCAAATACATTAGGTATTTCCATGGAATATGATGCCAATGTATTAACAAAGGTTGCAGGTGACTGTAAGTGGCTGAAAGAAGGTACCATCGCTGATTTTGATGAAATAAAAGACAAAGGTGTTTGGGCAGTGGAAGAAAAGACAGATGTAAATGGTGATATTTGCAAATTGGCTTTTCGTGTAAATCCGGATGCAGCACTTGGAAAAACAGAAGTAACATGCACTGTAATTGTAAAGAATGACTCTAAGGTAATTGATACCTATAGTACAACAGCTACTGTAGAAGTAGTAAAATGTGTCCATATATTTAGCGGTGAGTGGACAAGCAAAGATAGTGATGTCCATAAACAGGCATGTCAGAAATGTGGAGAAGAAAAGACAGAAACACATGCTTGGGATAAGGGTGTAGTTACAAAAGATCCAACTTCGACAAATGCCGGAATGAAAGTATATACATGTAGTGTATGTAAAGGAACAAAGGAAGAAGAAATTCCTGCGATAGGAACTCCGGTTACACCGACACCGGATAATACAGAAAAACCGGGTACTACACCAACACCGGACAATACAGAAAAACCGGGTACTACACCAACACCGGACAATACACCGATTCCGGATTACACACCAACACCGGATTATACACCGGTTCCGGATGATGATACATCAACTTCAAATAATACACAGACTCCGGTAAGTTCACAGAAACCACAGAGCACACCAAATGATGGAGATGTTCAGGATTCCGATGACTTGGAAGAGGTAGAGGTTACAGGAGTAAAGATGGATGAGTCTGCGGTAGAAGCAAAGGTGGAAGAAATCCAAAATGCAGAAGCCGGTACAGAGTTAGTGATCGATATGAAGAACTCTGACAAGATAGTTGCAACTGTTGTGCCTGTAGAAATTTTAGAGGCTGTAAAAGGAAAAGATGTTAATGTCGTATTAGATATGGGCAGATATAGCTGGACAATTAATGGTCTGGATGTAGTTTCTTCAAATTTAGAAGATATTAACCTTGAAGTTCTTTTAGGCACAAAGGCAATCGATGAAAGTGTTGTAAACGAGGTTGCCGGTGAAGATGAGGCATATCAGATTACATTACAGCATAATGGAGATTTTGGATTTACGGCATCTCTTAAGCTTAACTTAGGAAGCGAAAATGCAGGTAAATTTGGTAACTTATATTACTATGAAAATGGTAAAAAACTTGTATTCATGAATGCAGGTCTCATTGATGAAAATGGTGATGTAAGCCTTGAATTTACACATGCATCCGATTATCTGATTGTTGTTGGGGAAGAACGTACAGCAGATACAATTATTTCTGAAACAGAAACTGTACCAAGTACAGAGGTAACAGGTACTGATAATGCAGAAGCAAATGAATCAGGAAAAGGTGGCGGCGGCGTAGTAGCTATCGTAGTTGGTTTAATTGCTGTAATTGCTGTGGCTGTGCTTTTCATGAAAAAGAAAAATAAATAAACAATAATAAAAAGGGGTTGTCAGTTTCATATTGGACAAGTTCCTGACAACCCCAATAAATGCTTATTTTCCATGTAAAATTTACAATGGTACACTTTCCAAATAGAGCATATCTTTGCATAAATCAATACGATTTTCCAATGTATAGAGCTGTCTATGTTTTCGTCAATATCCCATGCAACATTACCTACTTCATCAATAAATTCACTTTGGAATTTTTCGACATCTTTTAACACCGCAAAAACACCATATAATTCGTTAATCATTTCATACTTTTTAACTTCTCCGTTATCAAAAGTGATAAAAAGTGTATAGTTGGTATCGGGTTTCACATGAGTTATTTTTCGTGGATTTTCAAAATATTTTTTTACTCTTTCCTCCATTGTCAAGCCCCCTTATTTTTAGGCATAAAAAAAGAGGATAGACTTTTAACATCTATCCTCAACAAATCCTTTATTTATGCGGTTTTTCGGCTTAACCAAAGTATCTGTTTAATAAGCCTTCAAATGC
>CAYYZV010000164.1:0-5011 GCA_964476275.1 uncultured Roseburia sp. | reverse complement strand
CAAATGATTTTGCATACCAGTAATTACCACGGTCATAGCTTCCGTTTCCGTCATTGCCGTCCACTGCATTCCATGTATGTGGAAGGTTTACTGACTGCCAGTCCTGTGGTAATTCTGTTGGAAGTCCAGCATCTTTCTGAATAAACTTCCAATCCTGATTAAGATTGATAATATTACGCATAATTGCCCCCTTCTTCTTATCTAAGATAGTCCTATTGTACCATTATCTTGCACTTATTTCAATTGCATAAATATTAGTTCTTTTTTCACTATTTTTGGCAAACATGCGATATTTTATAAAAATTTGACAAACACGCTTCCCTGCATTATAATTCTCATGTACTTACACACGTGTCCATTTTAATGGATACAAAAATTATTATATTTTGAGGATAATTATGATACATACAAAAAATGGAAATGACCGCAGAGTTTCCCGAACCAAAAACTCTATCTGCAATGCCTATACAAAGTTATTAACAGAAAAGAATTTTCGTTCTATTACTGTCACGGACATTGCAAAAGCCGCAGATGTAAATCGAAAAACATTTTACAATTATTATGAATGCATTGATGACATCATGAAAGAAATCGTTGATGGAATCTTAGAGCATCTGTTTGGAAAAAATTTAGAAAATCTCAATTGGGAATCCTTTTTAAAGCATCCGGATGTGCTTTTTAAACGGCTTAATTCTTTAATAGAAGAAGACTTTTCTTTTTATACCACGCTTTTTAAATTAGAAGAGCCTGGCAATCTGCTGCAAAAAGTCGAGTTTATATTAAAAGATAAAATGGTTGCTTATTTTTTAGAAAAATATCCGGACCATGATCCACAGAATACCCGACTGCTCTGTGAATACTGCACCGCCGGCATGATTGCTTCGTACCGCTACTGGTTTAATTCAGGCCGCACGATTCCTTTGGAAGCATTTTCCGCGAATGTCTGTCTGATGACACAGGCCTGTATACAAAGCCTTTCACAGCCTTCTGATTTAGAACAGGTTTCTGATACCAAAAAGATTTTTAACAAAAAGACTTCAGAATCATAATAGTACTTAACAAAAAAACGGCAAACATTTGGTTTTTCAAATGCATGCCGTTTTATTATTTGTAATTATTCCCAGATTGGTTCAAAACAAATATTCATATCTACTGCCTCTTTTAAGCCCGCTACTGTACCATTTTCACTGTACTGCCATACCTTGTATTCATATGGGAAATAAAAATCCGGATTATAATAAGCAAGCCACTTATCATATGATTCCAATTCCTCCATATTTACCCTGAGTGCAGCTACCTCCAGATTCAGATAAATCATTGGTTTGTATCCTGCATTAGCAACCGTTTCACAGAATGCCTTTATGATCTGTGTCCGTTCTTCTGCGGACAATGCATCTGCTCTGCCTTCATCTCCGGCAATCATCTCTACATCAATTACTACCGGACATTCCACCTGATAAGGTGCGATTCTTTCCAATACAAAATTTGCCTCTTCAATTCCTTCTTCCACGGTAACTGCCTGTGAAAAGAAATATACTCCCGCTTTTACACCTGCTGCGTTTGCAGCCTTCATATTCTGCATAAATGAAGTATCTTCTACTAATTCGCCTGTCTCATAACCACGGTTTCCCACACGGATAAATGCAAACTGAACACCGTCTGCTGCCACAGCCTTCCAGTCTACCCATCCCTGAAATCTGGATACATCAATCCCTTTATAAGAAGTAACCTGTCCGTTTTCCGTATACTGATATTCACCCGTCTCTAAAACCTGTAAATTTTGGGCAGTATAGTCATTTTTTTTCAAATCATCTCTGATTGGAACAAAATGATATCTTCCATCACTGGCCACTACTAAATCATCTGTATAAACAGCCCGAAATGCTTCTACCGCTGACATTCCGTCTTCTAAATACTGCTTCATTCCTGCCAAAGCTTCTTTAGAAGCCTCTGCCTGTGCCTGTGCTTTCGCATCGGTCACATAGGCATCTAACTCTGCCTGTGAATAATAAATTTCATCTTCCTGCTCTGTAGATACCGTTCCACTTACATTTTTAAATGGCTTAAAACCTGTTTTAGACAACACAGCTATCGCAATTGCTCCTATGACAAGTACTACTGCCACGACAATTGCAATAATTATCAATCTTCTTTTTCTTTCTTTCCGCTCCTGTTCCAAAATAAATGATCCATAACTTTCTCTCATCTATCGTTTCTCCTATCCTCTTAATAATAATAACAAATTACCGGGTGACCTTCGTACATATAATTGTAAATAACTGCCGCACTGTCTAACGGTAAATTTATACATCCATGTGAACCATTTGTCATAAAGATGTCTCCGCCAAACTCCGCTCTCCATGTTGCATCATGCATTCCATAATTTCCATAAAATGGCATCCAGTAAGAAACCGGTGTCTCATAATCACTTCCCCGCAGAACTGCATTTTTTGTCTTATAAGTAATATCAAATACCCCCGCCGGTGTGACACAGTCCGGTGTGCTGTTCATTGTTCCAGACACAAAATCCGTTTCAAATACTAACTGTCCTTTATGATACAAATATAAATGCTGATTGCTCAAATCTACTTCCACATAAGAACTGCCAATATCGTTCATTCCGTGAACCGGCGCTGTATTACTGTAAACCGGTTCAACAGATTTTACTGCCCCATCCTCTATCATAGCAAGCAATTCCTTTTTCACAGCACTTCTGTCTGTTTTCCAGCCAAAGCCGCCCGTTGGAAGCGAAACTTCTACACCAAGCGTGGTTGTAAATTTTCTTTTCTTTCCATAAGTATCATATTCTGATGCGTTCTTTGCCACAAAAGCTGCCACCGCATCTTCATCAAGCTTTGGTCCGTCTTCCTCCAGCACAATCCAATCCTTAATGAGGTTCCCGTCTACAACGACTTCAAAGGTGTTCCAGTCGTATGTAATTTTTGCTCCAAGCCACTGATTCACCTGTTCTAAATCCGCCATAAGCTCCTTATTATCTGCCATAACCTTTGGTGATTCATAACAGTTCTGCTCTTCTAAATTCACTTCCGCTGCGCCGCCACTTATCATCGCTTTTATACATGACAATGCCAAATCCACATCCAACTGTGTCCCCATCACCTCAGGCACAATTTCACAGGCATTTAATGCTTCATTATACTCGCTGATATAGGCATCCACCGGTGCAGCCATATTTTCTTCTTGAAACGCATCCAGCTTTTTCACACTGTTTTCCAGCTTTTTTTCATCAAATACTACCCCATGAACCAGACTAAAATGCTGTTCTTCTTTTCCGAATACTGCCATAAACCAACCTTCCGTTTTCTGCTGGTTTAATAGTTCTTTCGCTTCTGCGAGTCCATCTTGTAATGTTAATGCAATTTCTTCTGCAGATACTGTACCAAGCTCTTTCTGCGTTCCCGCCTCATCTCTTCCAAGAATAACTAGCTCATATTCCTTGGTTTCTTCTTCCAGCATGTCTGCCACAGTTTCTGCATCCAGTTCACTGCAATTCATCCCATTGATATAAGTATTTGGCAAAAAATGTGTCTTATAAAAATTTGTCCGTTCAACACAAAAAATTATAACTGCCACTATGGTGACGGCTGCCAAAATACCTACCATCAAGAATGTTTTTTTCGTATTCTTTTTCTCTTTTGTCGTTCCCATTAATTAAAACTCCATGCATTCTCTTTGCTAAACAATAAAAGTCCAGCTATCATTATATTATATCTGCGTCTTCTTTTCAAGTTACTGTTCACGGAAGTGTCAGGATATGACATGATGAAAGCAGACCACAAATTTTATAAAACTCATAACCAGTATAAAAATATTTTAAAAAAACTTTTATCACTAAAAAAGACCGTAAAATGACTCATCTGCCATTTTACGGTCTTTTCTATTCTGCTATTTTTAATCATACAACGGTGTACCGTTTTTTATTTTACGACAAATTTTCCATCCTAAAACCCAAAACATAGATCCTACAATATAAAATGTTGAACCCAAACCTACAATACACATAAAAATCATTACTAATAACATTCCAAAATTCATAATTAACACACATGCCTTTCTATATCATTTTTTCATTTTATTTTATACAAGGCATGTCATTCTCTTTTTTCCGTCTAAATCATGAATATATTTTATTAGCGCTGCTCGATATTTCTTTTCATGGAGACACAGGATTTCTTCTATGCACCAAATCAGCAGGCAAAAAAACGCCATACAAAGTGCACAATAGATATAACCAGAAAGTCTTAAATCCCTGCGGATGGAACTGCTTCGGTTCGTTATCTGACCGAGCACTGCACGAATGGTTGGATTCATACGTTCCACTGTACACACAGGACTTTGCGGTGTGGTTTCATCCGGTTTTTTTATTTCCTGTATCCAGACATTTTTTGCAGCTATCGCACGTTCCGCAAAGGCATCCGCTTTTGCATAAGTTGTGTGCAATCCTGCCATAAGCAAAATACATATCATGATATAGCACAGCTTCCGCTGGCTTATGCGTAACATACGCTGCTCCTCCTTCCGACTTAAGCTCACATTTGCCCATTATACATCAAACCTGTGAAAAAACCAAACATTTTTTTATTTTCATTCGTAAAACTTATATATCTTATAATAAAAATTAAAAAATGTTTCTAAAAAAATATATTTCCTTATAAAAAAAACTATGATAAAGTAATTTTGTTGGGTTGTTTTATATATCGTTTATAATAAAGGAGATTTTATGATGAAGAAAATTTACGAAGGAAAAACAAAAGATGTTTACTCACTTGAAAACGGCAACGTTATGCTGAAATTCAAAGACGACTGTACAGGAAAAGACGGTGTTTTTGATCCAGGTGAAAATACTGTAGGCTTAACAATTGAAGGTATTGGCAAAGCAAACTTAGAAACATCTATCCACTATTTCGAACTTTTAAAAGAAGCCGGAATCAAAACTCACTATGTAAGTGCAAACCTTGAAGAAGCTACTATGGAAGTTCTTCCTGCAACT
>CAYYZV010000163.1:0-5072 GCA_964476275.1 uncultured Roseburia sp. | reverse complement strand
TTTTCATCTGTTTGCTAAACTTTCTTAGGTCTGTGCAGTAAATACACAGACCTAATCAATCATTACTTAGTTATTTGTATTTTTGGCGGTGTCAATGCCTGCAGCGTTTTCAAGACCAAGACGCTTTGTAGCTTCTTCACGCATTTTGTATTTTAACACTTTTCCAGCGGCATTCATAGGGAAACTGTCTACAAATTCGATATATTTTGGAACCTTATGTCTTGCCATGCTGGCAACGATGTATTCATGCATTTCCTGTACAGACAGTTCTTTTCCTTCTTTAAGGATAATACATGCCATCGCTTCTTCGCCGTATTTCTTATCCGGCACACCGATAACCTGAACGTCCTGTACGAATGGATGTGTATAAATAAATTCTTCGATTTCCTTTGGATAAATATTTTCACCACCACGGATAATCATATCCTTCAGACGTCCTGTGATACGGTAATTTCCGTTTTCATCACGGCAGGCCAAATCTCCTGAATGGAGCCAGCCTTCTGCGTCTACAGTATCACGGGTTGCTTCAGGCATCTTGTAGTAGCCCTTCATGGTGTTGTAGCCGCGTGAACAGAATTCTCCGTTTTCTCCAACGCCTACTTCTTCACCAGTCTCAGGATTGATAATCTTACACTCGATATATGGGAAGTTGTAGCCTACGGTATCGGTACGAACATCAAGCGGGTCAGTCCATGCGGACATTGTGCTTCCCGGTGAGGATTCGGTCTGTCCGTAAACGCTGACAATACCTGTCATGTTCATTTCATCCGGCTGTGCTGCACGGCGCATTAATTCTGGCGGACAGCCTGCACCAGCCATAATACCGGTACGCATATGAGAGAAATCTGTTTTTTTATAGTCTTCATGATTGAACATGGCAATAAACATGGTTGGAACGCCGTTAAAGCAAGTAATTCGCTCCTGATTGATACATGCAAGCGAAGATTTTGCTGAGAAGTACGGCATTGGGCAAATGGTTGCACCATGTGTCAAGGAAGCTGTCATGGAAAGTACCATACCGAAACAATGGAACATTGGAACCTGGATCATCATACGGTCAGCGGTAGAAAGTCCCATACGGTCACCGATACATTTTCCGTTATTTACTACATTATAGTGTGTAAGCATAACACCTTTTGGGAAACCTGTGGTTCCTGAGGTATACTGCATGTTACAAACGTCATCCGGTCTTACACGTGCAGCCATGCGGTTTAATTCTTCCTGTGGAACAAGATCGCCGCGTTCCATTGCTTCATCGAATGTAAGACAGCCTGGCTGCTTAAATCCTACGGTAATTACGTTACGAAGGAATGGGAGACGCTTACAGTGAAGCGGTTCACCTGGTTTGCTTGCAGCAATTTCAGGACAGATTTCGTTAATAATTTCTTTATAGTTAGAATCCAGACAGGATTCTACCATAACTAAAGTATGTGTATCAGACTGTCTGAACAGATAGTCTGCTTCATGGCGTTTATAAGCGGTATTTACAGTAACAAGTACGGCACCGATTTTGGTTGCTGCCCAGAAAGTAATATACCATGCAGGTACGTTTGTTGCCCAAATGGAAACCTTTGTACCGGCTTTTACACCCATGGAAATTAAAGCGCGGGCAAACTGGTCAACGTCATCACGGAATTCTTCATAGGTACGCACATAGTCTAAGGTTGTATATTTAAATGCGTACTGATCCGGAAATTCTTCTACCATGCGGTCTAATACCTGTGAGAAAGTAAGGTTAATCAATTCATCTTTTTTCCATACATACTGTCCGGTACCATCGTGGTTTGGATAGAGTGCTTTCTTTTTACCGCGTGTTTTTTCGAATCGGCTCATGTAGTTTACAAAATGAGGGAAGATAACGTCGTATTCCGGAAGGTCTTCCATCCATTCTGTCTTCCATTCGAGAGAAATAAAGCCATCATAGTCGATAGAAGAAAGGGCACGCATCATGTCAGCTACCGGCAAAGTACCTTCACCGATTAAGTTATAGGTATCTTTGTCGTCAGAGTCACGCAAATGTACGTGTTTTACATAAGCACCAAGGTTTTTGATGGTTGTATCTGCGCTTTCATCATAATCGCGGTATGGATGGTGAATATCCCATAAAGCAGCAAGCTGGTCACATGCGAAGTCATCCATTAAAGCACGGAGACGAGCTGTATCAGCGAAAATACCGCTTGTTTTAATTAAAATGGTAATGCCTGCGCTTTCCGCATCTTTGATTAATTCTGTCAGACGGGCACGGACAAGTTCTTCATTATCATGCAGTGCAACGATTGTTATGTATGGTACCTGCATCTGTTTTGCGATCTGAATTAATTCTTTTACATAAGGAACAAAGTTCTCTTCGTTAGAAGATAAATCGCAGGAGGTATCAAAACAAGGAATGGTGAGATTTTTTTCTCTCAACTGGCGTACAGTTGCTGCCATATTATATTTATGGAAAGGACCACTGCGTTCCATTAATTCCGGAAATTTTGGTAAATTGTAAACTTCAACACCTTCAAAGTGCATATTAACGCCGGCATCAAGCCATTCTTCCCAGCTTAAATGTGCCCAGCCTCTGGTAGAAAATGAAAGTTTCATTAGATCTCAGCCTCCTCATAAACAATTTTATTTAATGCACTGATATATGCCTGGATACTAGATCCTACAATATCAGTAGAGGTTCCGCGTCCGGAATACAGTTTTCCGTTTGAACGTAATTTTACGATTGCTTCACCCATTGCTTCACGTCCTTCTGTTACGGAACGAATCTGGAAATCATCTAATTCATAATGACATCCTAAAATATTTTCCAATGCTAAGAAGGCTGCATCTACAGGACCATCTCCAAGTGCGATGCCTTCTAACATCTGTCCGTTTTTCTCTAACTTCATGTATGCCATAGAAGAAGAGATGTTACTTGCTGTAATGTTGTAGCTGTTTAATACATATGTAGCAGGAACCTGCATAGCAGCAGAAGCAACAATGGTATCTAATTCTTTCAAAGAAATTGCATCTTTACGGGCTGCAATTTTCTGGAAAGCATCCCAAACCTGAGCGCCGTCTTCTTCACTTAAATCGTATCCTAATTTTTCAACAGCTTTTAATACCGTTGACATGTTGTCATTGCTGGTGAGTGTCATGTCATCTGCAACATCCTGTACTCCATTATCGAAAGGAGAGTTTTTGCTGCGGCTGGTCTGGCACATCCAGTCAATCTGTTTGATAATACGTTTCATTTCTACGGTACGAACGGAGCATGTAACATCAAAGGAATCCCCTTTTGTTGCAAGCAGACGGGATACATGCGGCAATGAAATCTGGTTGATTGGGTATGCTGCTGCTTTAATTTCGCGTACACCATTTCTAATAGAAGCAATTGCGCAGGCATCTGCCATTGCTAATTCGTTAGAGCAGGAGATACCAAGTACAACATCTTTTAATTCTGGTACATTTTCATAAAGTTCATCCAAAAATGCGCTTAATTCAACTGGAAGAATTGCTCCGGTTGCATCACATACGGTAATAGTCTTTGCGCCTGCTGTAATTGCGGTTTGTACTGCCTTATATAAGAATGCAGAATCGCTTCTGGTAGCATCATCTGCGATAAATTCTACATCTGAGGTTTTTGTACAGCATGCTGTGATTGTTTCTTCAATTGCTTTCAACATTACATCCGGTTTTTTATGGAAAAGATATTCCATCTGTACCGGACTTACAGAAGCGAATACCTGTAAACGAGGGCGTTTTGCTTCTTTTAATGCGTTCCATGTTGCTTCTACGCTGTCTGCGGAAAGTGCAACCGGTACAGCTACGACACTGTTTTTTACAGTTGAAGCTACGGATTTAATTCGTAATGCGTCAATCTTTGGCTGAACAATGCCTTCAAGTTCAATTACGTCAACATTTAGTTTATCTAGTAGTTTCGGAATCTCTAATTTTTCTTTGAAGGATAGAGAGAATTCCTTCCCTGTTTGTTTCATTGTAACGTCACTGATTCTAATTTGGTCCATATTGTTCCTCCCATATTACTTTTAATTTTAAATTATGTAAAAAATCTTATTTAATAAGAAAGTATTCAGATAAATTACGCTTATAACATAAAAAAATCCTTGAAGCTAAATAGCTTCAAGGACGAATAAACGATTCGCGGTACCACCTTGTTTATAGCTGCCTTACAGCAGACTATCACTCTCGGACTCATATTAAGTCCAAAGCCGATAACGGGGCATCCGTACTCCACTACACAAACTTTGTTTATGTTCCCTTCGTTCTTTGCAGAGTCAACTCAGGAGTGAGATTGCCATCTTCCATCCGTACCGGTTCACACCAACCACCGGCTCTCTGAAACCCTCAGTAAAGCGGCATAATTCCTTCACAGTCATTTCTTATTAAAAAGTGAGATAATAATAGCATGTTAGTGTAATGAAGTCAATAAAAAAATTTCAATTTTTTGATATGCTTGAATTTAGAGCTATTTAATAGTATAATATTTGGTACTAAAGTGTGGTAACAAGTAACTATAAGAGTACTGAATAGTTACAGTAACAAAATAAATATTATATAATGTATTAAGGAGGGGCTGAATCAATCATGGTTAATTGGAAAAACTTAGATACTATTGATTCATATCAGGAACTTGCAAACACAGAAAAAGTAAACCTTGTTGAGGTTATGTCTGGCGAAAACGGCGCAGACCGTGTAAAAAAATACAGCGCACCAATGGCAGAAGGTATGGTTTTCAACTATGCTTCAAGACCAGTAGATGATGCAGTATTAGCAGCACTTGCAAAATTAGCAGAAGAAACACAGCTTACAGAGAAATTTGCAGCTCTTTACAATGGCGAAATGGTAAATACAGGCGAAAAACGTCTTGTACTTCATCATATGACACGCGGACAGTTAGGTGATGCAGTTGTAGCTGACGGCGGTGACAAGCGTGAGTTCTACACAACTCAGCAGACAAAGATTGCTGAATTTGCAAATAAAGTACATAACGGTGAAATCACAAACGCAGCCGGTGAGAAATTCACAACTGTAGTTCAGATCGGTATCGGCGGAAGTGACTTAGGTCCTCGTGCTATTTA
>CAYYZV010000162.1:0-5080 GCA_964476275.1 uncultured Roseburia sp. | reverse complement strand
TTCTTTGGAATCATCATAAAGATACAGAAGAAAAAATTGGTAAGCTTTATGTTTTAACAGGAAATAAACCGGAAGAAGTAAAAGAACTTCACGCTGGTGATATCGGAGCATTAGCAAAACTTTCTAATACTGCTACCACCGATTCCCTTTCTACAAAAGCAAACCCAATTGTGTATATTCGTTCCTCTATCTCCACACCATATACATACATGAGATACAAAGCTGTAAATAAGGGTGATGAAGATAAAATTTCACAGGCATTACAGAAATTGATGTCCGAAGATTTGACCTTAAAGGCTGTAAATGACAGTGAAAATTCACAGACATTGATTTACGGTATGGGTGATCAGCACTTAGACGTTGTTGTAAGTAAGCTGGCTAACCGTTACAAAGTAGAAATAGAATTAAAGAAACCAAGAGTTGCATTCCGTGAGACAATCCGTAAGAAAGCTGATGTAGAATACAAATACAAAAAGCAGTCCGGCGGACACGGACAGTATGGTCATGTTAAGATGACATTTGAGCCATCCGGTGATATGGAGAATCCATATGTATTTGAACAGACAGTAGTAGGCGGTGCCGTTCCAAAGAACTACTTCCCGGCAGTTGAGAAGGGTATTCAGGAATCCTGCACAAGCGGACCTGTTGCTGCATATCCGGTAGTTGGTGTGAAGGCTGTTCTTTACGATGGTTCTTACCATCCGGTAGATTCTTCTGAAATGGCATTTAAGACAGCAGCTCGTCAGGCATTCAAGAAAGGATTTATGGATGCTTCTCCAGTTCTTCTTGAGCCAATTGCTTCTTTAAAAGTACTTGTACCAGATAAGTATACAGGCGATATCATGGGCGACTTAAACAAACGTCGCGGCCGTGTATTAGGTATGAATCCGGCAGAGCATGGATATCAGGAAATTATTTCTGATATTCCTATGATGGAATTGTTTGGTTACAATACAGATTTACGTTCTATGACAGGTGGTAACGGTACATATTCATATGAATTTGCAAGATATGAACAGGCACCATCAGATGTTCAGGCAAAGGAAATTGAAAGCAGAGCCAGCAAGTTAGAAAATATCGAAGAATAAGAAAGAGGTTTTTTACTTGCGTACAGGGAACAGACTTTTCCTAATTTTATATGCAATGTCATGTCTGCTGAGTGGAACACACTCAGCAGGCAGACCTATAAATGAACAGGCTATTGTCAGCATGTTGGATCTTTTTTCGTTATTTCAGACGGATGCAGAAGAGGAACATGCCGGTGACGCCTGTCTTTTTGTTGCATATGCGCTAAATGGAGGCACGAATCATGAGGATAATAAGAGTATTATTTACGAATCGGATTTTCCGTTTACCTTAGAGGTGCCGACAAGGGAGGGATATAATTTTGCCGGCTGGTATACAGACAGTAATTTTAAAAATAAGATATCTGAACTGAATCCGTCAATGGTTTCTGAACTGGTATTATTTGCAAAATGGACCAAACAGATTGATAACTATCATAATGTGGAAGCATATTCTTACAAAACCCGCTACAGTCAGGCAGAAGACAATCAGAAGCTTTTGACCGATTGTGATTATTCTTTTTGGGAAGAGATGAATATACCGGGAATGCCCAAAACCAGAGAGAGAGATTACCTGAATCGTTATATTACACAGGCAGCGCAATGTATGCAGGGACTTTGTACTACACCGGATTATATTTTAATGACTTCTTATGCGGAATCTGACACTATACCTGGAACATTGATGATTTTTGACAGGGAAACAGGTGCATATCTGGTTTCTATCACAATGAAAGTGAATAGCCATCTTGGCGGTGTGACTTATGATGGGGAAAATATTTGGATTTGCCACTCGGAAAGCAAAACTTTGGAACGAATTGATTATCGTTTTGTACAGCGAATTGCCGAATCCGGTGCAAGGTATTGTGTAGATGTGTCCGGAATTTCTACAGAATATCAAATAAAAGACAGTCCTTCCTGTATAGCAAGTTACGGCGGACGTATCTGGGTTGCTACTCATACGACGGTTTTTGACGGAGAGATGGTTTCTTATTTGTATAATCCGGAAACTGACCAGTTAACGGCTATGTCAGAATATAAGGTTCCCAAAAAGGTACAGGGCGTAGCTTTTGATGAAACAGGAGCGATTTATTTCAGCACTTCTTATGGCCGAAAAAATTCTTCTTATTTGAAAGCATATACTTCTCTTATAGAATTAAATCAAAATCCGGAAAATCCTACAGTAGAAGTGGAAATGCCGCCTTGTTCAGAAGGAGTGGCTTTTGAAAATGGTTCTTTACTGGTTTTATTTGAATCTGCCAGTGAAAAATATTTTGAAGGGACCGATGGAAAAGGAAAGAGTACTGCACCATTAGATACTTTGCTGGAAATTGAGATAGCTTCTCTTTGGTAATAATATAAGTATAATAAAAATGTCTGCCTATCGTTTGAACTTTGGCAGACATTTTGTTTCGGAGATTATTTTCTGTTTTTCATAAGCTGCATGACCATATCTACTTTCTTTGCCTCTTCCGGCGGAAGTCCCTGTTTTAATACTTCAACTAACAAATCAGATTCAGATGGTGTGAATTGAATATTTTCCTTTTTTGCCTGATTCATAGAAGACATTAAAAACGGCATCATTTCATGCATTTGAGCAGGTTTTTTTGTATTGGCAAAATTCATTAAGAAAGCCAGTTTTTCCGGTGAAAGATTATTAAACGCCGGATTATTTTGAAAAAAGTTGTTGTCCATAAGGTTCCTTTCTATTAATTGTTTGTATGCAGTTTATGTATAACAAACATTATGATGCATCTGAATAAAGTGACAGCATGGAAAAAAGACTGGTAAGATTATCTATCATTTCCTGCTCCATTGGAGTTGCATATTTTCGTATTTCCATTAACATATTTAGTCGGTTATTATCTTCCAGCGGTACTTCACAGGCAGCCAAACTTGCTGTTCCAGGTGTAAAAGCCTGCATTGCCTGCTGCAGTTCCATATATTTTATAAATATGGCAAATGGGCGTTTTTGTGCGGGATTCATATAAGGCACAGCAGATTTTAACATCTGAATTTGCCGGCTGGCAGTTAATGTATCAAAAAGCGTTGGTTCAAGATAAGTATCCTTTTCCATAAAAATCCTTTTTGTTTTATTCTATGAGAGCGGTTTGGAATTTATGCATATAATATTTAAAAAGTAAGCGGGAGACAGAAATGTTGATTATAGATAAAAACAGTGTATATGAAATTGATGAAGAATGTTTGAAACAGAAACAGGTTCCAAAAGAATGCGGGACAGCAGAAAAAGTAGAGGAAATACAAAGGAGGGGGAAAAACTTAAATAGCGGAGTGAAACCGTAAGTGCAATATGCAGATTTTAAAATATAATCGAAAGTATTTTTAAAAACAATAAGTTTTGCGATTATAAACCGCAAAACTTATTGTTTTTATTCAATGTATAGTACAGACACAATAGCGTCAAATATATTTTTGCGAACGGATGAATTAATCAATTCCTAAAATGCCCCTGCACACCTGGAACAATCGAGGAAATGCAGGGGATTTGTTATGCACGTGCACTTAATACGCACGCTTTACAGAAATTTGCAGTTATTCCTGCAAAATGACTAAGGATTAGCAGCCAAAGTTGCATCCGCAGCCATTGTTATTGCCGAATCCAAAACCTGAGCCATTGCCACAGAAGAGTAATAACAGGATAATCCAGATACAACTGTTGTTGTTTCCACATCCGCAGCCATCTCCGTTATTACTGAAAACAGAACCATTTCCATTACAGAATAAACTCAATAAGATGATAATCCAGATAATAGAACAGCAGTCGTTGTTTCCACATCCACACCCATTTCCACAGTTTGTTGCAGCTAAATCACTCATTTGAAGTCCTCCAAAAAATTTAATTTACAATGATAAGATATGAGCAACACAAAAATGTGTTACAAAAATGTGCAAAAAAATAAAAAATACGGTTAATTATTTTAAATATAAGAAAAATGAATTATATTTTATAAGTAATACTTATTAGAGATATCAGAAAAACTATATTGACAAACTTATACATAAGTGTGAAAATATTGTCAAGGTATAATTGTATACAATTATGCAAATGGTTTTAATAGAATAAAGGTAACTATGAGGAGTACGGAAATGAAAGAAGTAAAGATAAACAAGAAGAATAATCTTCTGGAATTGGAAGAGCATTTTTACAGATTAGTAGACGTAGAAGAACCAAACGTGTTTCATAATCTGTTTCCTTACAGCGAGATTCCAAAGATTGCATTTAATGATAGAGTGGTGCCTCACAATATGCCGGAGAATATCTGGATTACAGATACAACCTTCCGCGATGGCCAGCAGTCACGCGCTCCATATACAACCGAGCAGATTGTAACAATCTATGATTATTTACATAAATTAGGCGGTCCAAAAGGATTAATTCGTCAGAGTGAATTCTTTTTATACAGTAAAAAGGACAGAGATGCCGTTTATAAATGTCTGGAACGCGGCTATAAGTTCCCGGAAGTAACAAGCTGGATTCGTGCAAGTAAACAGGACTTCCAGTTAGTAAAGGATATCGGCTTAAGAGAAACAGGTATTTTGGTAAGCTGTTCCGATTATCACATTTTCTATAAAATGAAAATGACCAGACGTGAAGTTATGAATCTTTATTTAAGTGTTATCAGAGAATGTTTGGAAACCGGTGTCAGCCCAAGATGTCATTTGGAAGATATTACCCGTTCTGATATTCATGGTTTTGTTATTCCATTCTGTTTTGAATTAATGAAATTGGGAACAGAATATGGAATTCCAGTAAAGATTCGTGCATGTGATACAATGGGATATGGTGTTAACTTCCCAGGTGCTGTAATTCCACGAAGCGTACCGGGAATTATCTATGGTTTGACAACGCATGCAGGTGTGCCTTCTGAATTGATCGAATGGCATGGACATAATGACTTCTATAAGGCAGTAAATAACTCTACAACAGCCTGGTTATATGGAGCCAGCGGTGTAAACTGTTCATTATTTGGTATTGGTGAGCGTACCGGAAATAC
>CAYYZV010000161.1:0-5131 GCA_964476275.1 uncultured Roseburia sp. | reverse complement strand
GAGGGCGACATAGAGTATTCAAGTGGAGGTGTATTAAGCGTAACTTCTTCGGACATTCCACTCGCATCCGTAGTCACCTCCTCTATTGTTTGAGAGGGTTCTCCCGAATAAGTTATCTGTATTCTGGCTCCTTCTACTGGCAGATTATCCGTTGTAGATACCACCTGTGTCTTAAGTGTTCCTGTATCTGCTGTATCAGTCTGCATATAACGCATTGTTTGCATGATAATACCATATTTTTTACTTTCCTTTATCTTATGCAGAAACTGCAATACTGGTTCCGCATAAAAATCCGGCAAAAAAAGAGATGCCGCAGCACCTCTTTTCAAACACTAAAACCTATCTCTATTTTTTAATCTAAAAAAACATTCTGTAAAAACAGACATTTATCCTTCGTAACTATTCAATACCTTCATAGTTACTTTCCTTCTATAAACATATTCTATTCCACTGTTACTACTTTTGCCAAATTTCTTGGCTTATCCACATCAAATCCTTTATCCGCTGACACATAATATGCTAAAAACTGCAGCGCCACAGACGCCGGGAATACCATAAATACGTCCTCCATATCCGGCAGTGTCACAACTTTATAGTCCGGATCTAAATCTACCGCCAGCTCTTCCTTAATAAAAAGCACAATATCTGCTCCACGAGATTTTACTTCTTTGATATTGGATAATTCTTTTGACATCAACCTGCTTTGTGTTACCGTTGCTACAACTGGTGTATCCTGTGTAATCAAAGCAATCGGTCCATGCTTTAATTCTCCGGATGCATAAGCCTCCGAATGAATATAAGATACTTCTTTCAGCTTCAAGGAACCTTCCAAAAGAATTGCACTATCTAAGCCTCGGCCGATCATAAACAAATCTTTTGCTTCTAATACTTGCTTAGCTACCACATGAATCTCTCTTTTTTTCTCCAGTGTTTTCTTAATCACTTCCGGAGTCCGCTGCAATTCGCGGACAAACTTTTTGGTTTCGTCCAGTGAAAAAACTCCACGCAAATACGCCATTTTCGCAACCAGCAGATAAAAAATCGAAAGCTGTGTCGTATAGGCTTTCGTACTTGCTACTGCAATTTCCGGTCCTGCATTCGTATATAAAACATAATCACTTTCTCGTGCAATTGAAGAACCCTTCACGTTAATGATAGAAAGGCATGTTGACCCCTGCTTTTTCGCATATTTCAGTGCCTCTAACGTATCAATGGTCTCTCCCGACTGTGAAACTGCGATTACCAATGTTTTATCATCTACTACCGGATCCGTATACATAAATTCAGAAGCCAGCTCCACATCAATATGCATATGCACAATTGATTTTATCAAAGCCTGTGCAACCAAACCGGCATGCCTTGCCGTTCCGCATGCTACAATACAGATTCGTTCACATTTTGTAAAAATCTCATCCGGCACACCTGCTTCCGATAAATCCGGCATATCCTCTTTGATATATACCTGAATCGTATTCGCAATTGCCTCCGGCTGCTCCATAATTTCTTTTTTCATGTAGAATGGGTATCCATTTTTTCCCGCACTGTTCAATTCCCAATCCACTTTCTGAAACTCTGGTTCCGCTGCATTCCCTTGAAAATCTGTCAAAATAATCTTATCCTTATAAAGCTCCAAGATATGATGCTCCGGTACCACGAAATATTCGTTGGTAAAACGGCATAACGCAGTCAAATCAGAAGCCAGCATTGCTCCCTCTTTACAAAGTGTTGCAACAATCGGACTGACATTCCGCACTGCATAAATCACTCCCGGCTTATCATCAAACATTACTACCAGTGAAAAGGTTCCATGCAGCTTCCCTACTACCTTTTTTAACGTTTCCTTCGGATCTCCCTTATAATAATGATTGATTAATGCTGCCACAACTTCTGTATCCGTTTCCGATTTTAATATTTCTGCAAACTCATACTGTACAATTAAATCCCGATAATTCTCCACGATTCCGTTGTGTACCAAAGTAACCTGGCCCTGACGATGCGGATGTGCGTTTATGTCTGTCACACCCCCATGTGTCGCCCATCTTGTGTGCCCAATCCCGCACTCAGCTGACAGATTTTCATTTTTACAAATTTCCCGCAAATCACCGACTCTGCCTGCGCATTTGTAAACCTTTGTCTCTCCCGTCAATTTATCCTTTACTGCTATTCCCGCACTGTCATAACCACGATACTCTAATAATTCCAACGCATCTAACACTACTTCCTGTACATTTTCAGTTCCTGTATAACCAATAATTCCACACATATAAATTCCTCTCTTGTAACCATTCAGTACCTTCATAGTTACTTTCTTTCTAATCCTTCATTACCTATTATGCCGTATTTGTTTTGTAGTTACCCACATATTTGCCGACATATCACGTACTAGGCAGTACGGAAGGGCATCCGCCGAATTTTCGATAACCCTTCTCCTCGTTAACCTGCATTCACAGGTGCTTGGCGCTAAAAGGAATTTAATGTCTGTAATAAAAACAGAATGATATATAGTTTTCAATGTTCGACTGCATTACTATACTATGTTATGAAAAAAAAGTCCAGTGATTTCATATAAAATGAAATCACCAGACAATTTATTGTTTGTGTTCACTCCGTTATATTTTATACTTCTACTGTCCAGCCGTATTTATCTTCGATTTTACCCCACTGAATACCTGTCAAAGTATCATAGAGTTTCTGTGTTAATTCACCAATCTGGAAGTTGTTGATTGTCACTACATCATCACGATATCTTAATTCGCCAACAGGTGAAATAACTGCTGCTGTACCTGTTCCGAATACTTCTTCTAATGTACCGTCATGTCCTGCTTTCATGATGTCATCGATAGAAATTCTTGTTTCATTTACTGTATAACCCCAGTCTCTTAAAAGGTGAATCATCGAATCTCTTGTAACACCCGGAAGTACAGTTCCTTCGATTGGAGCGGTATAAATTTCACCGGCAATCTTGAACATAATATTCATTGTACCAACTTCTTCTACATATTTACGGTGTTCGCCATCTAACCATAATACCTGTGAATAACCTAATTTTTCAGCTTTTACCTGTCCTAAAATAGAACCTGCATAGTTACCGCCGCATTTTGTAAATCCGGTTCCGCCCTTTACTGCACGAACTAATTCATCTTCTACTAAAATCTTTACAGGATTAATTCCTTCTGCATAATAAGCACCTACCGGGCAGCAGATAACCATAAACTTATAAGAAACAGCCATATGTACACCCAATGCAGCTTCTGTAGCAAACATAAATGGGCGAATATATAAAGATGTTTCCGGTTCACGTGGAACCCATTCCTCTTCTACTTTTACAAGTGCTTTTACAGCTTCCACAAACATTTCTTCCGGAAATTCCGGCATACATAATCTTGCATTCGAATTAATCATTCTTCTTGCATTCATTTCTGGACGGAATAACTGAATCTTACCTTCTGCTGTACGATATGCTTTCATACCTTCAAATGTTTCCTGTGCATAATGAAGTGTTACGCAGGATGGCTCGATTTCGATTGGTGCATGTGGTACGATTCTTGCATCCTTCCAGCCTTCTTCTTTTGTCCAATCCATAACAAACATATAGTCTGTCATATACTTACCAAATCCAAGCTTTGTCCAGTCTGGTTTTTCTTTTAATACTTCTCTCTTTTCAAATCTGATATCCATGGTTTATCCCTTACCTTTCATCTTTTCGTTCGATTTGAAACCGCTCGTAACTATTCAATGTCTTTCATAGTTATGATTCGCAAATCCAAAATGTCTATGCATTCCATTATGATACTTTCTTTTTATGATGTCAAGAATATTTCGTTAGCAGAAACTACGTTTCTACTAACGATTGGTTTCCTTATTACCTTGTCAGCACCTCGATAATCTCAGCTATATACATAGTGTGATAATCTCCATCCTGATACCACTTTTCTTTAATCTTTGACATCGTAAAACAATCTTCTGTAATCGGAACCGCCGCCATTTTCTGGCAAAGGAATACCAGATTTGCTTCATCCGGATATGGAATACCATGCTTTGCTGCAAGTGTCAGATTTGCTGCCTGAAATTTATCTCCTTCACGTCCGGAATGTGCGCCGCAGTATTTTAAAGCTTCCCGATATTTTTCGTTTAAAAATGCTACTGAGAAAAAATCACCTGCATCTATCAATTCCTTTGTATATCTGGATTCTCTTACAAAGATATACGCTACGTTTTTTCCCCAGATAACACCGGTTCCTCCCCAGCTGACTGTCATGGTATTGGCATGTTTCTTGGTTCCGGAAGAAACCAATGCCCACTCTTTTGCAAATTTTGTAAATGTATTAAGCTCTAATAAATCCATTGGAAATGGCTGAAATGCATGCATAATAAATCCTCACTTTTCTTATCTGATATTTTCTCACACTCTGTGCAATAAATGCACAGATCTACTGAACAATTTCTATTTCTTTCATTAACGCCGCAGACATTTGCTGCATCTGCTCTTTATTTACCTTACAAACCTGTCTGTCATAGGTATAAAGTCCGTTTATTTCATCCTCAACGTCACTTAACTGCGTATAGACACAGCCGCAGGCACCCTTTGAAATAGCCGGTAAAAGCATTTTATTGTACATATTTGTAATCATTTTTGTAAGCGCCAGCTCATCTTCTGCACCACCATAGCCATAAGTATTGTACTTACTGAAATAGTGGCCATCCACCACATAAGAATAACCGCCGCATTCCGATACAAACATCGGCCGTTCTTTAACATCCAGTTCAATCGTTTTAAAATAAATATGCTCGCTGTCAAAGTCATTTTTCTCCTGCCAGAACCATCCTGACGTGCTGTCCATGAGTCTGGTATCATCAAGCGATTTGGCGTAATCATAAACCGCATCACTGTCAAACTGTCCCCATCCCTCATTAAACAAGGTATATGCTATCACACATGGATGATTGTATACATGTTCGATCGTTTCTTTCATGTGCTTTCGGAAAATTTCTTTGGTTCGGGTCTCTTTTTTACCTGTATCTTTTCTTGACTTCATCCCAAGGGTTGGAAGTGCTGTATCAAAGATAAAATTATAACCGCCATTATTTACCATATCCTGCATAACCAGCATACCATGTTTATCACAGTAAT
>CAYYZV010000160.1:0-5139 GCA_964476275.1 uncultured Roseburia sp. | reverse complement strand
GATGGTTACGTTACCTTATGGCTATTGATGACAATGGCAATCAGTTTGAATTAAGCGCAGATCCAATGCTTCCGGAAGTTTGCCCGGTAGTAGCTGATGTAAAACTTGGAGAAGCTTGTGATGTTAAGGCTGTATTAAAAGACATCCTTGGCAACAAGAAGATTTGGGGCGTTGACCTTCACGAAGTTGGTATGGCAGATTTAGTATGCCAGTACTTCGAAGAAATGATCGCTGGACCAGGTGCAGTCGCTAAAACACTTGAGAAATACGTGTAGAATATAACGATTTAATAGAATCGGTTTAAGCCTAAGGGCGTCGCATTTGCGGCGCCCTTAATTAAATCAGAGAGGGTAACGTATGAATGAAAAAGTAAATATAAATAGAACAATGATAAAAATATCTGTGCGTAACCTCGTAGAATTTATACTGCGTGAGGGCGATATTGATAACCGATTTGGCAGAGGAAGTTCGCCGGAGGCGATGCAGGAAGGCAGCCGTATTCATCGAAAAATTCAGCGGCGGATGGGCAGTGATTATCACGCGGAGGTTCCTTTAAAGTTGGTTTTGAATGAAGAAAAGTATGATTTGATCATCGAAGGAAGAGCAGATGGGATTCGGATTGAAGCACCTGCCGGAGTTACTTATGCTGATAATTTTAATCACATGCAGATAACGGAGGAAATGCGGGTTACCATCGATGAGATAAAGGGAATTTATCGGAAACTTGATAGCATGACAGGACCTATCATGGTGCATAAAGCACAGGCCATGTGTTATGCCTATATTTTTGCATTACAGCATGAAATTTCAAAGATTCAGGTGCAGATGACGTATTGCAATCTGGATACAGAGGATATTCGCTATTTTCAGGACGAATTTACATTTGAAGCATTAAAGGAATGGTTTGACAATCTTATAGAGGAATATAAAAAATGGGCAGATTTTCAGTATGAATGGCGCAAAAAGAGACAGGAATCGATTAAAAAGCTGCAGTTTCCTTATGAATATAGAAAAGGACAGAAAGATCTGGCAGCAGGGGTATACCGCACAATTTATCGAAAGAAGAATCTGTTTATCCAGGCACCGACGGGAGCCGGAAAAACGATTTCTACCGTATTTCCTGCGGTAAAGGCGGTAGGAGAAAACTTAGGAGAGCGGATTTTTTATTTGACAGCAAAGACAATAACAGGGACGGTGGCAAAAGAAGCCTTTGAATTATTGAGAAAGGATGGCTATCAGGCAAAAATTGTACAGATTACCGCAAAGGAAAAGCTGTGTTTGTGTGAGGAAATGGAGTGCAATCCGGTGCATTGCCCTTATGCAAGAGGACATTATGACAGGGTAAATGATGCAGTGTATGAGCTTTTACAGAAGGAAGATATGCTGACCCGTGAAGCAATACAGGAACAGGCGAAAGAGCATACGGTGTGTCCATTTGAATTGTGTCTTGATTTGGCAACATGGTCGGATAATATTATTTGTGATTATAACTATGTATTTGACCCAAACGTGTATTTAAAACGTTTCTTTGCAGAAGGAGTAAAGGGAGACTATATTTTTCTGATTGATGAGGCTCACAATTTAGTGGAGCGAAGTCGGGAAATGTATAGTGCAAAGGTTTATAAAGAGGATTTTTTAGAAGTCAAAAAGCTGGTGAAAAAATATGATGACTGGTTGGAAAAAGATTTTAATAAATGCAATAAAATTTTATTAGATTATAAAAGAGAATGTGAAAAATACGTGCTTTATGATAATATAGGAAATTTTGTGTTTGCACTGCAGGGGCTGGCATCGAAGCTGGACGAATTTTTACAGCGTCCGGTGGAATTTCCAGAACGCAAAAATGTGACCGAATTTTATCTGAATGTACGGAATTTTTTGAATATATATGAATTAGTAGATTCCCATTATGTGATTTATTCAGAGCATGCAGAGGACGGAAGATTTATGCTCAAGCTGTATTGCGTGGACCCGTCTTTGAATTTGCAGACCTGTATAAATAAAGGGAATGCGGCAGTGTTCTTTTCTGCCACGCTATTGCCGATTCAGTATTATAAAAGCTTACTTTCTACGAAAAAGGATAATTATGCGGTCTATGCAGAAACAGCATTTTCAGAAGAACAGCATTTGCTTTTAGTTGGCAGGGATGTGAGCAGCAAATATACAAGACGGAACCGGACGGAATTTCAGAAAATTGCAGATTATATTGTAAAAACTGCAAACGCTAAAAAGGGAAATTATATGGTATTTTTTCCATCTTATAAAATGATGATGCAGGTTTACGAGGCGTATGAAGAGATGGAAACAGAAGGAATAGATACTGTTTTACAGGAAACAGGCATGAAAGAAGCAGAGAGGGAAAATTTTCTTTCAGAATTTACAAAAGAAAGAGAAAATTCACTGGCAGCATTCTGCGTGATGGGCGGAATTTTTGGTGAAGGAATTGATTTAAAGCATGAACAGTTAATAGGAGCGCTTGTTGTTGGAACCGGCTTGCCGCAGATTAGCAATGAGCGTGAAATTCTTATGAATTATTACGAAAATGCGGAAGGTGCGGGATTTGATTATGCTTACCGCTATCCGGGAATGAATAAAGTACTGCAGGCTGCGGGACGTGTTATTCGAACCATAGATGATGTTGGAGTCATTGTATTATTAGATGAGCGTTTCTTACAAAGTGAATATCGAAATCTTTTTCCAAGAGAGTGGGAAAACTATCAAATTTGTACGGCTGCTGATGTAGGAAAGCGGCTGGAACAGTTTTGGAATATGTAATTATGTGTTATTAATCGTTACTGAGAACAGAGTGAGCAGTAACGATTGCGCGAATCGCGCGGAAAGCTGGCTTTTCATAACGTGAAAAATGCGGTATGATAAAGACAGCTTTTATTTTATTTATGGCGTGGATACCCAAGGGGATGGGAGGAAGCGTGAAAATTGTATTTTGGGGAAATGAACGGAACTGTGGAGTGACATCTAATATGCTGATACTGGCAAGTTATTTGGTATGGCATAAGGGATATCGAATAACTATTTTTGAACTGGTGAGAGAAAATCGGGGTGTAAAAGAATATTTGCCGAGTCCGTATGCCAAGTATCATAAGGCTTATATTGAAACCTTGGTAGAAAAGCAGTTGTATTATGTGTCAGGAGAAAATTGGAAGAAACGGCAGAAGAGACGAAGAATGCGCAATGGAAAACAATATACGCCATCTATTTTAAGCGGTATCTGCTATGCAGAGCAAAATATGGATGCAGTATTGGTGAATTTGGCAGACAGAGAGGATGACGAGGCTAGAAAAATTATGCGGGAAGCCGATCTTCTGATTGTAAATATGAAGCAGTCGGAAGAGTCTTTCGAAGCTTTTTTTGCCAAGTACGCGAATTTATCAGAACATATTTTTTTCCTGATTGGAAGTTATTTTACAGAAGGAAACTGTGACAGGGATTATTTGTGCAGTAAATATCGCATTTTAGAGGAAGATATGGGAGTAATACCATTTAATCCGGAGTTACAGTATATCTGTGAAAAAAGCAGGCTGGATACTTATATCAGACGCAGTGACAAAAACCGGATAAGTGGGATGAGATATTGTTTTATGCGGGAAGTAGAACAGACAGCAGAAAAGATAATAAAAAGAAGATGACATCGCAGGACGCGATTTTACAGTAAAAAAGAGATGACGCATTAAGCGTCATCTCGTTCTGCTTTTTCTGCAGGTTTTTTAATATAAATTTTTTCGATACGATTTTTATCCATTTGTTCCACACGCAGGAGAATGTCATCATCTGTAATGATAATTTCATTCTTTTCCGGCAAGTGGTCTAATAAACCGATAAGATAACCGCCAAAGGTATCATAATCATCTGAGGTAAAGTTCAGATTAAGCTTTTCACAGACATCATCTAAATTTGCAGAACCTAAAACGATGAATTCGCGTTCACTTAACTGCTCGATTGGGTCTTCCTCGTCCGTATCGTACTCATCACGAATTTCACCTACGATTTCTTCTAATAAATCTTCTAAAGTAATCAAACCAGCCGTCGCACCATACTCATCTAAGACAATAGCTAATGAAATAGAAGATTTTCGCATCTCGATAAAGAGTTCTGCAGTATTTTTATGTTCATAAGTGAAATACGGTTCGCGAATCAGATCACGGATAGAAAAATGCTCTTTGTCTGTAAAAAGGAGCAAATCCTTCATATTCAGTATACCAATTACATTATCAGTCGTTTCTTCATAAACAGGAAGACGGGTAAACATATTGTCTTTGAAAATTTCAATTAATTCTTCGTAAGAATTGTTTACATCGGCAAATACCATATCGATTCGAGGAATCATAACTTCCTTTGCCTGAGCATCACCAAAATCAAAGAGATTATTAATCATCTCATGTTCTTCGTCTTCGATAACACCTTCTTCTTTACTTACATCAATGATAGTAAGAAGTTCTTCTTCCGTCATCTGAGTGTCAGCATCATCTGGCTTTACACCAATGAGGAATAAGAATCCCATTGCAAACTTGTTAATAATGAAAATAATCGGAGTCAGTATTTTCATTAAAAAAGCAATCGGTGCAGAAACAAGCATAGCCAGTTTCTCAGCATGAATGGTTGCTAAGGTTTTTGGTGAAATTTCTCCAAAAATCAAAATTAAAAATGTAAGTACACCGGTGGCAACGCCGGCACCTGCGCTTCCTAAATGCTTAATTGCTAAAGTAGTAGCAATGGAAGATGCAGAAAGGTTTACGATATTATTACCAATTAAAATGGCACTTAAAAGCTTGCCGGAGTCCTCAGTAATTCTAAGAACCCGTTCGGCTCCTTTACTGCCGTTTTCGGCCAGAGAGCGAAGGCGAATCCTATTTGCTGTCATAAGAGCCGTCTCTGAAGAAGAGAAAAATGCTGATAAAAAAATTAAAATAGCTAAAATAATAAACTGAGCTATATCACTCGTATCCAAAAATAAATCACCTCAAAATCTTTCTAAAAAAGCAACTATTCAGTAAATGTGAAATCTACTGAATAGTTACTGAAAATACTACTGATCTACACTATAGTTAGGAGCTTCTTTTGTAATGTGAATGTCATGTGGATGACTTTCTTTTAAAGAAGCTGCTGAAATCTTAACAAACT
>CAYYZV010000159.1:0-5157 GCA_964476275.1 uncultured Roseburia sp. | reverse complement strand
AATGGAATCAGATGGTAGACAGAGGAATGGCAAATGACTATTCATGGAAGACATCTAAAGGTCGTTATGAAGGACTTTACAACTACTTATTAGGCTATTAAAATTGGTATAAAACAATAAAATAGACACATAATACAAAGGATATCATTACAAAAGTAATGATATCCTTTTTTGCGCAAATATAAAAACCGAGAGGAGCGTATTATGGGAAAAGAATCAGAAAAGGATGAAAAAGTTCAGGAATACGGCGAAGTAAATTTAAGTGATGAAAAGTATCGCATAAAAATGATGACAATTATTGGAGAAATTGAAGGACACGAATGTCTGCCGAGTTCGACGAAAACAACAAAATATGAGCATATATTGCCAAAACTTGCAGAATTTGAACAAAATAATGAAGCGGATGGCCTGCTGCTATTATTAAATACAGTTGGCGGAGATGTAGAAAGTGGTCTGGCGATTGCAGAAATGATTGCTTCTATTGATAAACCCACCGTGTCATTAGTGCTTGGCGGCAGTCATTCAATTGGGGTGCCTTTGGCAGTATCTACAGATTATTCGTTTATTGTGCCATCCGGAACGATGGTTATACACCCTGTAAGAATGAATGGGCTGATTATTGGAGCACAGCAGACTTATGATTATTTTAAACAGATGCAGGATCGGATTCTTCGTTTTATTGCGGCACATTCGACTGCAAAAGAAGAGCGTTTAGAGGAATTAATGATGTATACAGGGATTCTGACAAAGGATTTAGGGACTATTCTAGTCGGAGAAGAGGCCGTAGAAGAAGGACTGATACAGGAAGTAGGCGGAATCCACCAGGCATTTGCAAAACTTCGTGAAATGATTGATGAACGGAAAGTAAAAAAGCTATAGATGACAAAAATTCGAAAATGTGGTAGAATGATACATTATGATGGATAAAAATGCAGAAATCTGCTTGAAATACAGATAATATAGGATAAAGGAGGCAGTTATGTCACTGTTGGAAGCAATTTTTATGGGGATTATTCAAGGATTAACTGAATTTCTGCCAGTCAGCAGTTCCGGACATTTGGCTTTGTTTAAAATTTTATTTGATGTTAAAACAGAAACAGGAATATTATTTGATGTACTGCTGCATTTGGGAACACTGACAGCAATCTGCGCAGTATTTTATAAAGATGTTGCAAGGCTGACTATAGAAGGAATTTATATTTTTAGAAATAGTATTATAAATCTGGCAATATTTTTCTATAACCACTTTATTTTATTAAAAAATGCAATGCAAAAAGAAAAGCGGACAAAAAAAGAACTGGATCTTGGCACATACCATCCAATAGCAAACAGTGGTTATCGGAAATTTGTTTTGCTGATACTTGTTTCTACTATACCAACCGGTATTATTGGAATCGTGGGAAAAGACGTTGTAGAAATGGCGTCCCGGATTTTGATTGTTCCAGGAATTTGTCTGGTAATAACTGCTGTTCTGCTTTTTGTAGCTGATGCTGCAAAAGGCGGAGACAAGCTTCCAAAGGACATTACATATTCGAATGCATTTTTAATCGGTATTGCTCAGGGAATCTCCATTTTACCTGGAATTTCCCGAAGTGGTGCAACAATCACAGCCTGCTTGTTAAGCGGCTTTAACCGTACCTTTGCGGTAAAATATTCTTTTTTGATGTCGATTCCGGCAATCTTAGGGGCTATGGTATTGGAGCTTAGCGATTTTTCGACTGTATCTGTATCAACAGGTGAAATCGTAAATTATGTAGTAGGGACAGTCATTGCCGGATTGATAGGCTATATCTGTATCAAACTAATGCTGGCAGTTGTCCGCGGTAAGAAATTTAAAATATTTGCCGTATATTGTCTGATAGTGGGGATTATCTCAATTGCGGGACATTTTTATATGATTTGATAACTATTCAGAGCCAAGGCGATTTTGCGAATGGTGCGCTGAATAGTTATGGATTAAGGAAACAAAATGGAGGATTAAATTTGGCAACAAGTAAGAAAAAAAGTTCGTCTTCAGGCACTACCCCAAAAAAGAGTGCAGCGAAGACAAACAGCAGAAGCAGACAGACAGCGAAAAAAACATCGGAATTGGAAAGCTTTACAGATGAAATTATTCTCTGGGGTGTGATAGCAGTTTCCATTCTGTTGTTTATCAGTAATTTCGGTGTCGGAGGTAAGATAGGAAATGTGGTAAGCGGTATGTTCTTTGGAATTTTCGGCTTATTAGCATACATATTTCCTGTAATTTTAGTAATTGCAACATTCTTTTTTGCATCCAATAAAGGAAATCGGATTGCAGCTGTAAAACTGACAGCCATGATTATTTTTGTATGCTTCCTCTGTATGTTTATTGAATTAGTTGTAAACGGAGAATCAGCACCGGGACCTGTCGCAGTTTATCAGATTTGTTATAAAGATAAGCTTGGCGGCGGCTTTATCGGTGGTTTATTAGCATGGCTGATCTGTCCTAATTTCGGATTGATTGGAGCTTATGTAATTGATGTTATATGCTTAATCATATCACTTGTTTTAATTACAGAACGCTCTGCTTTAAAAGGAATGCAAAAAGGCGGTCAAAGAGTATACGAGACAGCTAAAATAACAAATGAGCGACATAGAGAATTCGTAGAGGCGCGCAGAGAAGAACGCAGGGAAGAGCAGAAGCTTCGTCGTATAGATAAAAAAGCACAGGGTGTAGCAATTGATACGCGCATTCTTCCGGATAAACAGCAAAAAACTGTTACGGATGAAATCAGTGAATTACATATTGAATCACATATGGATCTGCCTGATATAAAAGAAGAAAAACAAGTAACTTTAACAGCGGCAGAACCGGTAAAAGAAATAAAGCGGTCAAGGGAGCCACAGACAGAGAATACTCATTATGCAGAATTAGTACCAGATACAAGAGAAAATGAAATGGATACAGCTGATTTTGAACGGATTATTGCAGAATCTGTTCGGGAAATAGAGCCTGTACGAAGAAAAGAATCTGTTCAAAAAGAGGAATTTATTCAAAAAGAAGAACCGGTTATGGCAGAAGAGCCGGCACCAGTCCGTAAAAAGACCAGACAGAGTGAGGCTGAAATTCAAAGTGGAATTACAGATATTGAAAAAGAAATAGAGAGTCAGCAGGACGAGGTAAAAAAACATATCTTCCCGCCGGTTTCCTTATTAAAACAGATTACGGCGAAAAAAGGAGATTCCAGACAGCATTTGCAGGAGACAGCAAATAAACTGCAGCAGACTTTAAAAAATTTCGGTGTAAATGTAACGATTACAAATGTCAGCTGCGGACCTGCCGTTACCCGGTATGAATTACAGCCGGAAATGGGCGTAAAAGTCAGTAAGATTGTAAATTTGGCAGATGATATTAAATTAAATCTGGCAGCTGCGGATATTCGAATCGAAGCACCGATTCCCGGAAAAGCGGCAGTCGGAATTGAGGTTCCAAATAAAGAGAATGTCATGGTATCATTTCGGGAATTAATTGAATCTTCCGAATTTAAGACTAGTGATTCCCGTATTGCCTTTTGCGTGGGACGTGATATTGCCGGTAAAGTCGTGGTAACAGACATTGCGAAAATGCCGCATTTGCTGATTGCAGGTGCAACAGGTTCCGGTAAATCTGTTTGTATTAATACGATTATTATGAGTATTTTATACAAAGCAGATCCAAAAGACGTAAAATTAATTATGATTGACCCAAAGGTAGTGGAATTAAGTGTTTATAATGGTATTCCTCATTTAATGATACCGGTTGTAACAGATCCTAAGAAAGCTGCAGGAGCGCTTCACTGGGCAGTAGCAGAAATGACGGATCGTTATAATAAATTTGCAGAGGCCGGTGTTAGGGATTTAAAGGGCTATAATGCAAAAATAGAAAGCATAGAACATCTTCCGGGAGAAGATAAGCCGCAGAAACTGCCAATGATTGTCATTATTGTAGACGAGCTGGCAGACCTTATGATGGTTGCTTCCAATGACGTAGAAGAGGCAATCTGCCGTTTGGCACAATTAGCGAGAGCCTGCGGCATTCACTTAATCATTGCCACACAGAGACCTTCCGTAAATGTCATCACAGGTCTGATTAAGGCAAATATGCCAAGCCGTATTGCTTTTGCGGTAACATCCGGTGTCGATTCCAGAACCATTTTGGATATGAACGGAGCAGAAAAGCTTTTAGGCAAGGGTGATATGTTATTTAATCCTCAGGGAGTTCCAAAACCGATTCGTATTCAGGGTGCCTTTGTTTCTGATAAAGAGGTATTGGATGTAGTAAGCTTCTTAAAAGAACAGAATAATGGAATGGTGAATTATAGTGCTGAAATCGAAGCGAAAATGAACAGTGTAGAAAACGGCAATACTACAGTTGCGATTGATGGCAGAGGTGATAGCTCCGATGGAAGAGATTCTTATTTTGCGGAAGCCGCAAAACTGATTATTGAAAAAGAAAAAGGTTCTATTGGTATGCTGCAGCGTTATTTTAAGGTCGGCTTTAACCGTGCTGCCAGAATCATGGATCAGTTGGAAGAGGCCGGTATTGTAGGACCGGAAGAAGGTACAAAACCAAGAAAAGTTTTGATGTCTCCGGAACAATTCGAACAATTTGTTGAAGAAAACTTGTAAAAAGAATAAATAAAAGCCAAATGGCAGAAAGAGGACAAATGATGAAAAGTGATATTCAAATTGCACAGGAAGCGGTAATGCTTCCTATCAAAGAAGTAGCAGAATCTATTGGAATTTGCGAAGATGACCTTGAACTTTATGGTAAGTACAAAGCAAAACTTTCAGATGAATTAATTAAAAGAACCAAAGAGAATCCGGATGGTAAATTAATTCTTGTAACAGCCATTAACCCAACACCAGCCGGCGAAGGAAAAACAACAACCAGCGTTGGTTTAGGACAGGCTTTTGGAAAACTTGGCAAAAAAGCGGTTATTGCATTGCGTGAGCCTTCTTTAGGACCTTGCTTTGGTATTAAGGGCGGAGCTGCCGGCGGCGGTTATGCTCAGGTTGTGCCAATGGAAGATTTAAATCTCCATTTTACAGGAGATTTCCATGCAATTACTTCTGCAAATAACTTACTTGCAGCTATTTTAGATAACCATATCCAGCAGGGGAATGAGCTTGGCTTAGACCCAAGACAGATTGTAT
>CAYYZV010000158.1:0-5159 GCA_964476275.1 uncultured Roseburia sp. | reverse complement strand
CCAATACTTGGCCTTTATTGCTAACTTAAAATATTGTAGAGTATCTATTTTAACCGTCTCGAGTTCTGGAAATTTTTCTGGATGTTCCAATGCCCACACACAGCGATATTTTTTATATTCTTCATGCGACTGTATAAAATCATAGATTGCTTTTGGACTGTCGTTAAAATTTTTTCCCATGAAAGAAACAAAAATAACAAGATTCTCATCTGTTTTAAGAAATATTCCCCAAAATTTAAATACAGCACTCATAATCACAACATATAATCTTTGAATTAAAACATTATGCTTTAATACATAAATTAATCTATCTCGCATCTTTTTCTCTCTAGCCTATTCCTTTTTCTACAATTTCTCTTAACTGTGTACTACTAGTTCCCTGTGTATAAGGGAAATAAATTATCTCTACACCCTTATCTTTAAAATATTTTTCATATCTATTAAAACGTTCTGTTCCTTTATAATCGCTTCCTACAAACAGTCGATTATAATGCCATAAATCCCATGCTTCACTATCTTCACGGCATGACTGAACTACTTTATCTACGTATTTACACGCTCCTACAACAGCTAATCTTTCTTCAAATGGAATAAAAGTTTCCTTACCTTTCCATGCGCCACTTTCATGAACACCTACTATTAAATAGTCACATTGTTCTTTTGCTCGGCGAAGTAAATTTAAATGTCCAATATGAAATAAATCAAACGTTCCTGACAAATACCCTATTTTTACTTTTTGAATGTTTTGAACACGTCCTGCATCTTTTTTATACTGATAACTATGTATTCCATATTCATGTGCATCTTTTTGATAACGTTCAATTACACCTTTATAAACTCTCTCATAATCTGGAATAAACAATGTTTCTGCATGAAGCAAACATTCAATTATTTCTTGCGCTAAATCTGTTGTTTTAGATAAATCATTTTTACCACCATTAAAACATGTTCCTTGGATTGTTCCCGGTGCAACATTCAATATTCTATTTTTTACGCCTGATGTTTCCAGCTCGATATTTACACTTTCAATGAAACGACATATACTTGCTTTTGAAGCTGCATAAACTGAAAATGCCGGTGAACTAACAATTCCTGCGATCGATCCCATTACCCCACAATAAAATATCTCTGAACTTTTTATTCTTTCATAAAAAATTCGTAAAATTTTCAGAGTTGAAACTGCATTTATAGTAAATGTCTTTTCTATTTCTGCTGAATGATAATATTCAAAATCTGCAACACGACCAATTCCGGCTGTAATCATTAAAAATTTAATAGAACTATCTTTGCTTAAATTTTCAAATACTTCCTCTTTTAAATCTAAAAGATTACATGGACAATATGTATAACTCTCTTTATTTCCAATAAATTCAGCCTCTGGCTCACAAATATCTAAAATATAAACATGATATCCCTGATTAATCATTTCTCTTGTAATTGCCAGTCCAATTCCATTACTTCCACCAACAATTACTGCCTTATCTTCTGATAGTTTCATTTATTTACACCTTCAATATTTACATTTCTAACCTTAATTTCTGTACTGCTTTCACTCGCCGTCGTCTGCCCTTCCGCCACACCTTCGGTACTCTCCGGCATAAACAATATCTTCACCGTAGCAAACATAATCCGCAAATCTTCCAGCAGACTCGGCTTCGCAATATACATCAAATCCATCTGCAGCTTGTCATATGGTGTCGTATTATACTTGCCATAAACCTGCGCATACCCGGTAAGTCCTGCTTTTGCCTGCAATCGCAATGCAAATTCCGGCAGGAATTCTTCATACTGCGCCGCAATCTCCGGACGTTCAGGCCGTGGACCTACGATTGTCATGTCTCCTTTTAAGATATTTAATAATTGTGGCAGCTCATCTATTCTAGTTTTACGGATAATGTGCCCAACCGGTGTAATGCGGTCATCCTTATCTCCGGTAGAGAGACGCGCTACACCATCTTTTTCTGCATCCACACGCATGCTGCGGAATTTTAAAACGTCAAATTTTCTGCCATCCTTTGTCAAACGGCACTGACGATAAAACACAGGCCCTTTGTCTGTCATATAAATTGCAACTGCTGTGATTAGCATAATCGGTGATGTCACAAACAGTGCCGCACCGCTGAAAAGTAAATCCAGTAAACGTTTCACGAATAAATATTCCATCGGCGGATTGTATCGCTCTACCTTTAAAACAGGAAGATGGAACATGTGCATCTGTCTTGCGCTGCTCATCAGCACATCACCGATTCGAGGAATGACATAGGCATCGATTCCATTTTTTACGCAATGCTTCAAAACTATATTTCTATCGTGGCTATGTACGTCAAAGAAAAATACTACCTCTGAATCCTTCAGTTCTTTTAACTGATTCTGAATACAAGCTTGTGCGCTGATTACCCGCACCACTTCAAATTTCTTATCCAGTCCATATTCATTTACTAACTGCTCCATGCCTGTCCGATTTCCATAAACGACCGTCGTTCTTTTTGGCGGATATTTGTTGAAATACCATTCATGTGCAATATACGACCAGGTTGCTGCCACCGAAAGCTGACCTAAAAATACCAAAAACATCGGCAGTATATTTGGCAGATGCTTGGTCAAAAGCCATGTGACAATGTACATGATGCCGTCAGCAATAAATGCTGCCAACCCTTGGCTGTAAACCAGCTCTGAAATACGGCTCATGGATAAAAGAAGTGCATCATATACTTTTCCATAGATTCCATAAAGCAGCATAAATAATGCGATAATCAGATAATTTCCCTTTGTATGGTAAGGTGATGCAAGCCTTTCTGCATAATATCCATACCAGCCCATCGCAAAAGGAACGGTCACCAGCACAATATTCATAAATTTTACAAACTTTAAACTAGTCCTTTTTTTCATAACTTCTTCCCTAATATCTCTAATCCCAATTCATCCCAATCGCATCCATCTGCCGGATGCGTTCCGGTGTAAGCTTTCTATTTGAAGATCCCGGCATTTTTCTTGCCAGACGAATCTCATTAATCCATTTTCCGAGAGCGTAGCTCTCTTGAGCATAATTCTCTGAGGATGCACCTTTATGACAATAGGTAGAACGCATTTCCAAATTTCCATGCTCCTTATAATATTCCTCTGCGAGCTTGTACCAGTTCTGCCATTTATCCTCATACTTGTTCAGCCATTGGATATTTAACGCTTCAAGCTTTTTAATCTGCTCCTCTGTTAAAGGAACAGCTTTTTCCTTTAATCCGCTATATACCTCTCGCTGATTGCGAATCCAGGTTCCTATGGCAAGTCCATTTTCAGATACATAGTCATGCGGAATATCCGTATTGCCATGCTCCGCAAAATATACCTTTACCGCTTCATAATTTTTATTCCAGCGGTATTCCCTGACATCCCAAATCATTCCAAGCTCATCTAATGCAGCTTTTCGTTCGTCAGATAAGCGTCCTGCTTTATAAGCAGTCCTTGTATTGCTGACCCATTTTCCTAAAGTAAATCCTGCTGCTGTCACATAGCTGTTGCCAACATCTGCATTGCCATGCTGTCTGCAATACGTTTCCAAAGCCTCGTATCCCTGCCAAAATTTCTGGTCATTTCGATTTTCCCATTTCATTCCAATGGATTCGAGACGCTCTATCTGCTCCTGACTTAAATTTCCACGTATTTTTCCTGCATAGACACGCCTTTGTGCAAGCAGCCACATGCCTAAGTTCAGACCCTCTTCTGAGATATAGTCATTTGAAATATTTAAGTGTCCCTCTTTTTCAAAAAAACACTTTGCTGTCTGAAAATAAACTTCCCACGAAGCGGACAGATTCTGATTTAAACGAGAAAAAATTTGTCTGCAGTCCCGCAGTTCATCAATGACACGAAAACTCTCTGAATATTTACTCTTTTCTCTTTCTATACTCGGAAGCAAAAACAGCTCCTTTTCAAATTCCACTTGAAGCGAATCAATGGAATACAGGCTTTCGAAATTATTCACAATGTCAAAAATAACCGGTTTTTTCTGTTTTCCAGTGCTTAACGCTCTTCCAATCTGCTGTAAATACAGGATTGGCGAAACGGTCGGGCGAAGCAGAATCACTCCGTCAATCTGCTCGACATGCACACCTTCATTTAACATGTCTATACAAAACAGGAGCTTTAAATGTGAACTGTCATCTTCCTTAAAATCTGCAAATGCCTTACTGGTAACCGGATTATCATAAAAAACCTCATAAATATGCGGCTGTTTATCTACCAGTCCAAACCACTCTCTTGTATGACTTATCATTTCCTCCATATGTTCTTTTCCGGAGCAAAATGCAATGTATTTTCCATCTTTTTTTGACATATGTCTTTGAAAAACAGTATCTAATCCGTCTGCATTTTCCAGACTTCTCTTTAGCTGCTCCAGCAGCTTTTCATTTTCCTGCTTTAATACCAGATTTTTTTCTCCCTCTACCCGCTTCTGTAAACGTTTCAGTTCTTCCTGATACGCATACATGGAAATCACGTAATCCGGTGCAGGAAGAATTTCTCTGGCAATGGCTTCACCCAAAGTAATATAAGAAGCAATACAGCCCTCGAATAATTCCTCTGCCATATCTCTCTGATTATCCAGATAGCGGATATTTGTAGCAGACAAGCCAAGTACCTTCGCTTCTTTGTGAATTTGCAGAAGTTTTCGTACACTTTTTCCCCATTCTGCCGCACCGCAGCGGTGAAATTCATCTAAAATGATATAATCGATCTGCATTTTCTCGATTTCATCTTCTTTCACCATTAACTTGGAATAAGTAAGAAACTGTACCTTCGCTGTCAGTTCCAACATCCACAATTCGATTTGCTCTTGTGTTCCGGTCAGCGTTTTTTTCAGATTTTCCAACTGTGTCTGAAATATGTATTCACTCGGTGACAGCCATACAATTCTTGCCTGCGGATGCTCCATTGCCAGCTTAAAAGCAATAAATGATTTGCCTGTTCCAGTCGGATGAATGACAGCAGCTTTCCCCATCTCTTCTATAAGATGCATTGCTGCCTCGTAAGCTTTCTGGTTATGTGGAAACAATTCTAAAAATACCTCTGTTCTACTCACTCAATCACCCCTTATATACAAAGCCTGCGCTTTCGCGCAAATAAAAAGTGCCTGATTTTACAACGTAATGTAAATTATGTTGTAA
>CAYYZV010000157.1:4187-5256 GCA_964476275.1 uncultured Roseburia sp. | reverse complement strand
ATATCCTACTGATATAGTTCCTGTTTTAGCTGCAGATAATAAGAATGTTGCATTTAGAATGCAGCGTTGGGGGTTCCCGGGATTTCAAGGGAAGCAGGTTATTTTTAATGCCAGAAGCGAGTCGGTTTTGAATAAGAAGATGTTTCGGGAAAGTACTCTTTTACGCAGAATTGCAGTGCCGGCAGCAGGGTTTTATGAGTGGAGCCCAAATAGAGAAAAGAATATTTTCCATAGGAAGGAACAGCCAGTAATATTTATGGCGGGCATTTATAATCGTTACCGCGATGAAGACAGATTTGTGATTTTAACTACAGAAGCAAATGAGTCTATGGTCCCGGTACATGACAGAGTGCCGGTTATTTTAGAACCAGAGGAAATTATGCCATGGATTTTTAATGATAAAGAAACAGGAAAGATACTTTGTAAAACACCGTGTCTGTTGGAGCGGAGTGTAGAATTTGAGCAGATGAGTCTGTTTTAATAAGGAAAGGAATATTTTCTTTCCTTATTATTCAAGAGATGCACAGAATGTATTACATTTTTGGCATCTCTTTTTAAGGTTTAAAAACAGATTTAATTTGTAGGGAATGTTCTGTCACGCTACAGCAGAGGAACAGAAATTCTACGCCTGCCTTCTGCGCTTCGTAAAAGGCTTTTTCAAATTCAGGATGAATGGCTCCGTTAGGTCGGACTTCGGTTATGCCTTCCATCTGAATAACAAAAGCTATGGCACAATGAATACCCTGTTTTACAGCTTCAGTTAATTCCAGCAGATGTTTTACACCACGTTCTGTTGGTGCGTCCGGGAAATATCCAACACCATCTATTGCCAGAGTACAGCCTTTGACTTCTAAAAGATATTTTTCATTCCCTTTTTCCATATAAAAATCTACGCGGGATTTGCCATAAGTATATTCGGGTTTAATACAATTATAACTCTGTGTAGTCAGCCATTCTGCAACTACTTTATTGGGTGCCTGGCTGTCAATGTTTACAAGACCTAACTCATCTTTATAAACTGCAATTAGGTCATATTTTGTTTTACGATTTGGATTATCCGATATTTCTA
>CAYYZV010000157.1:2279-4087 GCA_964476275.1 uncultured Roseburia sp. | reverse complement strand
TTTTTTACTATAGGTACAACAGATTTTAATAGGTTGATTAAGTGGCAATTCGTTACATAAATCTGGTATATTTGTTACAAGTGTAAAAAATAAGGATATTTTTAGGTTATAATACAGGAAATGACAGGAGGGGTATAGGTGTTATATATTGCCATATGTGATGATAACCGGCAGGTATGTTCGGAAATAGAAAACATTCTTTTACAATATAAAAAGAAAACCGGAACGATGCTTGAAGTGGAGGTTTTTTATAATGGAGAAAGCTTTTTAAAATATCAGGAGCAGGGAAGGGTTTTTGATTTGGTTTATCTTGATATTGAAATGGAACAGGGGAATGGTCTTGAAGTTGGTCATCAATTACGGAATGTTTGGAAAAATTATGCGATAGAAATTGTATATATTTCAGGAAAAGAGGGATATGACAGACAGTTATTTGAATATCAGCCATTGCATTTTCTTACAAAACCGTTTTCGGAGAAACAAATCACAGGTGTTTTAGAATTAGCAATGATCCGGGCAAAAAAGCAGCAGAAGTTTTTTGAGTATAAAAAGCGTGCAGATATTTACAGGATTCCAATTAATGAGATTCTTTATTTCGAAAGTCTGAAACGAGAGATAAGAGTGGTGACTGATAAAGGGGGAGATGTTTTTTATGCATTGCTGGATGAGATAGAAACGGAATTGCTCAATAGCCAGTTTGTCAGGATACATCGTTCTTACTTAGTAAATTATAATCGGATTTCTGTAATACGTTTTGCTGAAGTGGAAATGTCAAATCAGGATATTTTGCCAATCAGTAAGTCGAAAAGACAGGAATTTCGTAAATATCAGATGAATGAAGAAAGGTGGTGAAGTGTATGGTTATAACGATAGAACAATATTTTGATAAGATTTATTTAGCGTCATTTCTTTGCATGGGACTTATCCTGCTGTTTGGAGCACTGGTGAAAGGGAAGGGAAGGATTGATATTCCGAAATATGACTGGATACCAATTATGATGATTCCAACAACATCCTGTATTTTTTTGTACCAAATAATATTAAATAATACGCTGACAGTAAACAAGATGATTTTTGCATTGATGTGTTTTGTTTTGCACAATGGATCATTTTTGTTTTTGTATGCTGAAATTACAAGACTGATGGAGGAAAGCAAGCGTCAGCAGGAGGAAATCGAGCAGAATCATTTTTATGAATGTCAGGTTGAAATGATGCAGAAATCCCTTGCCCAGATAAAGGAAGTGCGTCATGACATGCGAAATAAGCTGTTGGCATTTTCAAAAAATACAGTAGTGGGAAAAAATGATGAGGCAGTCACTCTCATTTCAGGAATGATAGAAGAGTGCTGCAATAGCACAACCTATACAAAGTCCGGAAATATGGTAATAGACAGTATTATCGAATACAAGCTCAGACAGGTGAGAGATTTAAAAATACATTTTCAGGCAGAGATAATGGTGCCGGAGGAATTGGAATGTATGGTTTCTGATTTGGGAGTTGTGATAGGAAATTTGCTTGACAATGCAATCGAAGCAGCTGCACAGACAAATGACAGATGGATTCGTTTGAAAATAGAATATACAAAAGGACGGCTTCTGCTTAAGATGGGCAATTCTTATAATGGAAATGTAAATTTTAAAGGAAATAGAATCGCTACGAGTAAAAAAGATGCGGACAATCATGGAATAGGCTTGAAAAGTGTGGAACGGGTAGTGAAAAAGTTTGACGGAGAAATGGAACTGACTCATAATGAAAAAGCATTTGAAGTAATGATTTTAATGTATCTGACTTCGCCGGAGAAAGAAAAG
>CAYYZV010000157.1:0-2179 GCA_964476275.1 uncultured Roseburia sp. | reverse complement strand
GAAAAGGAGATACCGGAAGTAGGATTTATGAAAGAATTTGACGGACTGCCACAGCCTTTGCAGGAATGGGGAAAATTAGTAATCAGAGAGATTGTGTCACCGGAGAAACGTCATGAGGCAGCAAAAGAAGTAAGACAGCGGATTGACGAATTATGGGATAAATCTTTTATCGGAAACATAGATACAGAGAAAAAAGTACAGTTTGTTTTATCAGAGTTGGGTACTGCCGACCTGGAGGCAAAGCGTTTGGCTGAGAAATATAAGATAAAAGAAAATCCTGTGCGGGATAGAATAATAGGTGTGATTCTTCTTTTTATATCCGTTTTGCTTGGTATACATGCTTATACGATTTTGGATAGAACCATGGATTTAGGACCAAATGGCCATGGTCCAATTAATCATGGAGCTTATTACGCAGGTTTTGCACCGGGAGCAGAGTTTTTTATAATCATTGTGTTTACAGTGATTGGGTTATGGTTAATTTTTCATTCTCGAAAGAAAGATAAGTAAGTTTGTGCATTTCTTGCATTAAGGAAGCAATTTTAAATAGATTTTTATATCAATGCATTTGTTTGGAGTTATGAGGAGTCCGAATGATTGCGAAAATACAAGTGCATTAAAAGAAAGATAAGGAGATAAAGGAAAATGAAGAATAATTGTTTGAAAAAAGTTTGCTGTTTGGCGGTAGTAATGACAACTATAGTATTTGCATCCTGTGGTGGAAGTACTTCTGGTGAGGTGGGAGAAAATCCGGATACTTCTGAACAGAAAGCAAGGGCAGTAATCTCAAAACAGATACAGTATAATTATGAAAGTGGAACTGTAATGGCTGTTACAGAATACGAATATGATAAAGAAGGAGTCAGAACGCAGACAATTCAAAAAGACGCTGAAGGAAATATCATAGCAACAATAAAACCGGAATATAATGAAGATGGAAAGATTGCTAAGGCAGTAACTACCGATATAGAAGGCAATGTGACAGCTGTTCAGGAATATGTTTACGAAGATGATAAGCATTATACAATCACATATAGTGATGCAGAAGAGAATATTCTCTATGCACATAAGTATGAGTATGATGATAAGGGCGGCTTAATAAAGCTTGAGATGGATCTTGGGAATGCTGTGAATGTATTTTCTTATGAAAATGAGTATGACGGTGATAAACTGGTAAAAGCCATTAATTTTTATCAGGATGAAGAAAACGGCTATGTGGAATATACATATGATGAATATGGTAATTCATTAAAAACTACAAGCTATAATTCGGACGGCACAGTAGTAAGTTATACAGAATATGTCTGCGATGCAGATGGAAATATATCAAGTTCAAAAACCTATACTTTTGGTAAGCTTACTATGGAAGTGGAATATATAGTAATTAAGTAATTATTCAGTATAGAATTTTAATCCGTTTTTGACAATGTATGACCTGAATCCAATACGCATGTTTTATGCAGTGAATGAAAACATATTGAGCAGTTAAGGAAAAATTAACATTATTTACCAATAAAAATTAATGGTTTGGTATAAAAGGAATAAAGAAGGGAATCCGAATAAGAGTAGGATTCTCTTTTGTATTAAGAAAAGAGTGTTATTTATAGTAAGAAAGTTAGCGCATATATAAGCATTTCCTTTTTCATTACATATCTTCAGGGAAGTATTTAGAAATGGGTTTTAAATCTCTGAAAAATTCATCATAACTAACATTATAAATCTCTTTCAGAGCAATCAAATCACTAAGAAAGATATTACGTTTGCCAGATTCAATTTGGGCATAATTATTTTGCAGCATAGGCCTGCCGAGTAAGGATAATTTAGTGCAGACTTCATCTTGCGTAAATCCTTTGGATTTGCGTATACGTTTTAAATTGATTCCCAAATTCACATCCTGCAAAATTTTTGTCATAATTCTCCAAATTACTCCTGTAGAAAATATCACCAGATAGTTATATTTTGCTTGTTCTTATCACAATAAAATCATAGAATTATCACTAGATAGTGATAAAAGAAAATAAAATTCTAAAAAGACGGGAACAGGAGAAATGTGTTGCTGGATTTATATTGAGTATTTGGAAAATAAAAGAGGATGATGTCAACAGAAAATAAAAACAGAGGTTTTATGTACCTCTGCTTATATATCATATTAGAATGTTATAAAGTATTTTTTGCATTT
>CAYYZV010000156.1:0-5287 GCA_964476275.1 uncultured Roseburia sp. | reverse complement strand
ACCGCCTCTGCATGAGGATGACCATAGCTATTATTTACTCCACAGGATATCACTGCAATTTCCGGCTTTAACTTCTTCAAAAGTTCCTCCGTATTTGAGAATCTGGAACCATGATGAGCAGCCTTATAAACATCAATTCCACTATCGGACCCCAGCCATTTCTCACAATGCTTTGCAAGCCATCTTTCCTCTTCTTCTCCAATATCTCCCGTAAACAGACCTGAAAAATCTCCATCCTCATAATACAAAACCAAAGACGCTGCATTTTTATCATCTGTCACAAACTCTTCATACGGAAATACACAGGTCAGTTTTGCATTTCCCAAACGCAGACAGTCCAAATATCCCATATAGAAAACTTCTGTCCCTACTGCTTTGGCGAGACCTATCAATGCCTCTAAAGTCTCATCTCTTACTATATTTTCTGCAAAAACCAACTTTTCCACTAGGTATCCGGATTCTAATATTTCCTGCAGACCGGAGATATGATCCTTATCAACATGGGATATAAACCAATAATCTATTTTTTGCACTCCCTTATACTTTAAAAATGGTAAAATCCGATAAGTTCCCACGCTGCTTACATCAGAACTGCCTCCATCTAAGAAAATATCATAACCGGATTCTGTTCTTAGATAAATTCCATCTCCCTGGCCTACATCCAGCACATGAAGCTCCATTCCGGACTTTGGGTGATATAATACAAACGATAAAAGCAATATACCTGCAAAAAGAAAACCACGAACTACTTTTCTTTTCCAAACCAGATATACCAATGCTGCTACCCCTATATAAAATGCAATCATCTGCCAAATCTGAGGCTGTCCCGTAATAAATGATGCACCCGGAAGCCCTTGCATAAAGGAAGAGAAAATTTTGTAAAACTCCAAAATAATCCTGCATGGAAACAACAGCCATTTTGCAGCCGGAAGCCAAAGCAGACCAGCAAAACCACCAGCCAGCGCAAATCCCAGCAATACACTCATAAACGGCAGCACCAGCAGATTAACCAGCATTCCATAAACCGGTATCTCAAAATAAAAATATGCTGTTAATGGAACTGTCACTAACTGAATGCAAAAGCCTGAATAAATGGCATCCCGTACCTTTTTCTTTTCTTCAAAACTCTTAGTCACCACATTTCCAACCAGCACAACACCTAATACTGCTCCATACGAAAATAAAAATCCCGCATACCAAAGCAGCTTTGGATTCTCCCACAATAAGCAAAGCGCAGATAAACTAAGTGCAGACAACGAATCATAAGTCCGTCCAAGCATTCCCGCTGCCAGCATCATAAAAAACATCAAGATCGCTCTGGTTGAAGAAGGCCTGAAACCTGTCATACACCCATAAGCGAACATCATCCCGCCTGCTGCAATTCCCGATATCACATAAGAACCGAATATCCACCGCAGTAATTTATAAATAGTCATTCCTATCACCGAAATGTGCAGTCCCGATATAGCCAATATATGAGAAATTCCCACCTTCTGATAAAGCTGATTAATATCCTGATCCATAAGAGACTTATCGCCTAAGACCATCCTTGCAATCACTCCGCTTGTATCCTCTGACATGCAGCTAATATATACCGCTTTTAATTTCTGTTTTAACTGATACAACGCCTCACAAAAGGCATTCTCTGTTCCATACTGTTCTTTGATTTGTACTTTTTCTAACTTGAAATCAATATTTTGGGATTGATAGAAAGAAATTTCATCAAAATTTCCTTCATTCCTTGCCTGACGAAAGACAGCCACGCTGCCTTCTAAAACTAAGACTTTACCAATAGAAACCTCATCTGTTTCCATTTCAGCAATGATTCGATTACAAGCTGCAATCCTGCTGCCTGTAAAGGAAGAAGTATCTGAATCTGTTTCCAGCTTCAAATAACAATTCTTTAGATAATATAGATATTTCTTATTTTTAAACTCTTTTTCCTCCAGTTCTCCCTGGAGCGTTACTTTCATGCCGTCATAAAGCATGGGCTCATAGAGAGCCTTCCATTCCTGTGCTGCTTCCCATCGGTAAATTCCGCATCCTATGCTAATCAGATATGCGATTAACTTTCCCCATGCAAAAATTTTACTTTTCTCAAATCGAATACTGCCTGCTGTAAAGATTCCTATCCCCAAAGCAGGCAGCAATAACCATTTATAACCAGCCGCAGAAAGAATTCCTGCTATAAAACCCAGGATTACGAGGCACAATGGCCTTGCATGCAACTACTTTATTTCCTCCGTTTCTGTCTCTTCTTCAATAAACTCCGTTCCTTCGGTATCTTCTATGCTTTCTGTCTCTGTACTTTCCGTATGCCCCGGTGTCAGCGTTGTTACATAATCCAGATTTCGCAGATAAACCTCACTCAACCGATAGCTGTCACGATATACCCCACTGGTATCTCCGTTAATAGAAATCTGAACGGAATTTATCGTTGATAACTCTGACAAAGAATTCACAATCGAATAAATCACAATCGGTTCTTTTACAGTATAATCCTGATGCTTAAAATTGGAATCCAGATTTACATAGCAGGTTCCGTCTACTAATGATACGGAAACCATCTTTGTACCGGCTGGAATCGCTGATTTTAAGCCCTCTGTATCAGGACCTTTTAAAAGCTGATCCACAATCAGTTTTTCTAAAGACATATTACTGCTGTAGTGTACTTCTCTTGTTTCTGCTACCAATCCGTCTCCTGCTTTATTGGAAAAATACAATGTAAGCGTTGTATTCTGAATCGAATTAATCTGTGCTCCCGGATTTTCCATAAAGCTGTCTGCATTTAAAGCACCTATCAGCTTTCCCTGTGCATCCGTAAGCTGGGAATTTCCGACATAAAAGGTTACACAATCCACACCATCTACCTGCACAAGTGTACGGACAATTGCTGCACAGCACAGTACCCGCTCGACCTCATTTACCTTATAATAATCTTCATCCAGCCATATTGTCAGCATTGCACCACCCAAAGAATAATTCACCAGTTCCACATCATTCGGCACCGGTTTACGGTAATCCACAGTACCGGAATCGGACCAAAGCATTGTTAAAAGTTCCTTTATCAGCGCATCGCGTTCTGTATTTTCAGGCACATATGCCACTTTCACAATCTCATCTTTCGCGTTATTCAAATATTCAATATGATATTCATACTCTTGTCCCTGCCCCTGACAGCCAATTAATCCCAGTGACAGAATCAATATAAAAAGAATAAGCAGCTTCTTTTTCATAGGTTTTCTCAACTTTCCTACACTAAACAATATATTTTAATGGAATTCTAACATTAAAAATCGTACCTTCGCCTTCCGTACTGAATACCTTGACAGCACCCTTATGCATCTGTACCGCACTCTTGGTAATGGCAAGTCCTAATCCGGTTCCACCAATTTCTCTGGAATGCGATTTATCCACACGATAAAAACGTTCAAAAATACGCTCTAAATCTGCCTCCGGCATACCAATACCATTATCCTCAACCTTTAAATACATGTATTTGTGGTCTGCATTTAAAGATACTCGCACCCAGCCTCCCGCATTATTGTACTTTATCGCATTTTCAATTAAATTGGTAAACGCTAAAGTAATTTTCACTTCATCTACATCCGCTACTACCGGACGAAAGCTTTCCAATACCAATTCCACCTGCTGTTTTTCAGCAATTGGTTTTAATCGCTTTAATATCTGTTCCAACAGTTCATTTACATTTAAACTGGTAATATTCAAATCCGCAGCAGATTTATCCATCTTTACGAGAGACAATAAATCATTAATGATCTTTGTCTCGCGGTCTATCTCGCTTCCGATGTCTTCCATAAATTCTTTATACAGTTCGACCGGTGCATCCCCCATGCAATTAATGGAATCTGCCAAAACCTTCATTGAAGTCAACGGCGTCTTTAACTCATGGGACACGTTGGATACAAATTCCTGTCTGGATTCGTCCAATACTTTCATTCTTCCCAATAATGCATTAAACTTCTCGCAAATTTCTATGGTTTCCGTGTAATCCCGAACTTCTAACGTATCTCTGCCATATCCCATTTGAATTTCTTCAATACTTTTAGACATCTTTTTAAATGGTTCAACAAGCTTATGCGCCAGCCAAAATGACAATAATATCACCATCATACCGCATACTAACTGAATAATGAAAAGATTTGTTCCCAAATATTCCATATTCAAATTAATGTTATCGGTTGATACACTAATCATCATTACCCCGATAGGCATCTTTTCTCCTGTCACTCCATCTGTTTTATTTAATGGTGTAACAATCTCAATATACCTGCTTTCCGGATCATATTTTGTAATATCTGCACCCTTATAACTTTTAATTACTTCTTTCGAAATAATAATTTTCCCGGTATCTAAATCATACGTGTCCTTAACAATGCGAAAACTATTGTCAATCAGCATAATTTTCCCATCATAAATATTAGACAGCTGCTGCAGTTCTGCATTAATAATCACAGAATCCGTATTATTTAAATAATCACTGGAAACGATCTGATTAGCAAGAATCTTAGCCTGACCCAAAATCTCACTGGTTTCAATAGAGACAGCGCGCTGTTCATAAGAATTCAGCACGCCTGCCCATAAAATGATTCCCGGGATAATTCCCACTAGAATAAATAGAACAATAAGTCTGACTTTCAGACTATTTAATAAATCCATTATTTTCTTAAATTTAGACATAACTGCCCCTTAACTAACTCTGGTAATAGTAATATCCGACACCCCATTTTGTGTGTACATACTTTGGCTCACTTGGATTACTCTCAATCTTTTCACGCAGACGGCGCACATGTACATCTACTGTACGGACATCTCCCGGATATTCATAACCCCATACGAGATTTAATAAATTTTCACGGCTGTAAATCTTATTCGGATTATTCACAAGAAGCTCTAATAAATCAAATTCCTTCGCGGTAAGATTTACCTCTTTCTTTAATACATATGCTCTGCGGCTCTCACAATCCAAACGCAAATCACCGGATTCAATGATCTTGTCATTCTCTTTCTTTGGCTGACTGGCATTCGTTCTACGCATAATGGCTTTAATTCTGGCTTTTACTTCTAAAATATTAAATGGCTTCGTGATATAATCATCCGCACCATACTCCAAACCTAAAATCTTATCCATATCGTCGCCCTTAGCAGTCAGCATCACGATAGGCATATTCGAAAACTCACGAATCTGCTGACACACTTCGAATCCATCCAGCTTCGGAAGCATAACATCTAACAGCACCATATCATAGTTATTCTCCTTAGCCAT
>CAYYZV010000155.1:0-5330 GCA_964476275.1 uncultured Roseburia sp. | reverse complement strand
GGCATCCCGAACACATCCGCCAACGGCGTAGCCCTCGTAGCCATGCTCCTGTAATCTATTAATTATGAAATTTACTTTTTCAGGTAAAATCATTTTCATTCTTTTTACGTTCCCTTTTTTAATATGCTTTACCCCAGTATACAAGCTTATGGGCTGGTTTTCCGCAGCATACGCAGGTTTCTGAAATCTGTTCCTGATCATTAAATGGCATACAGCGTGAAGTTACTGCTAAATCTTCTTTGACTTTATCCTCACATGCCTGATCTTCACACCACATACCACGGATAAATCCCGGTTTATTTACTGCGATGTCTTTTAATTCTTCGTAATTATGTGCATCCCAGATATGCTCGTCACGATGCTTTCTTGCACGTTCTAACATTTCTCTCTGAATTGTCTTTAAGAGTTCCGGAATCTTTGTCTCAAGCTCATCTAAAGCCACTTCAATCTTTTCTCTGGTATCACGGCGTACTACTACACATTTGCCGGCTTCGATATCCTTTGGTCCAAGTTCAATACGAACCGGAATACCACGCATTTCCTGCTCAGAGAATTTCCAACCCGGGCTCTTGTCTGAAGCATCTAATTTCGCACGGCATACTTTGCCAAGACGTTCACAAACTTCATTTGCTTTATCAAGCACACCTTCTGCCTGCTGTCTGATTGGAATTACCATAGCCTGCACTGGTGCAACTGCCGGTGGCAGTACTAAACCGGAATCATCACCATGTACCATGATAATTGCACCGATCAGACGTGTTGTCATACCCCATGAAGTCTGGTGTACATACTGTAATTTATTTGCTTTATCTGTATACTGAATACCAAATGCCTCTGCGAAGCCGCTGCCAAAGTTGTGGCTTGTGCCAGACTGTAATGCTTTTCCATCATGCATTAATGCTTCAATTGTATAAGTAGCTTCTGCTCCTGCAAATTTTTCTTTTTCTGTCTTTTTACCACGGACAACCGGCATTGCCAATACTTCTTCACAGAAATCTGCATAAAGATTTAACATCTGTACTGTTCTTTCCTCTGCTTCTTCTGCTGTCGCATGTGCAGTATGGCCTTCCTGCCATAAGAACTCTCTGGAACGTAAGAATGGACGTGTTTCTTTTTCCCATCTTACAACGGAACACCACTGGTTATATACCTTTGGAAGGTCACGATAAGACTGAATGATATTTTTGTAAAAATCACAGAATAATGTCTCTGAAGTAGGTCTTACACAAAGACGTTCCTGTAATGGATTTAAACCGCCGTGTGTTACCCACGCTACTTCCGGTGCAAAACCTTCTACATGGTCTTTTTCTTTCTGTAAAAGACTTTCCGGAATAAACATTGGCATATATACGTTTTCTACACCAGTCTCTTTAAATCTGCGGTCTAATTCATTCTGAATGTTCTCCCAGATAGCATAACCTGCCGGTTTAATAATCATACATCCTTTTACAGATGAATAATCGATTAATTCCGCTTTTTTTACTACGTCAGTATACCACTGCGCAAAGTCTGCATCCATGGATGTAATGGCTTCTACTAATTTTTTTTCCTTTGCCATGATTTTGTATCTCCTTTACCTTTATCATTATAATTGAAATGGACAATCTATTTCAAATTCCATTTTCTTTTTCGTCACCGGATGTAAAAATCCCAGTTTATAAGAACACAATCCCATAGGCTGAGTGCCTTGTTTTATATTCTCTTTAAAATTATACTTTCGGTCTCCCGCAAGCGGCCAGCCTGCATGAGCCATCTGTACGCGAATCTGATGATGTCTGCCTGTTGCAAGCTTGATTTTAAGCAAGGCTTTTGTCTGATTCTTTGCCAGCACTTCATAGGAAAGTTCTGCCCGCTTAGCTCCTGCGGTTTTACTATCAACCACCTTTGAAAGATTTGTCTTTCCATCTCTTAGCAGATAATCTTCCAATGTTCCCTTTGCCTTATAGGGTACACCATCTGTCACTGCATAATAATATTTATCTGCCGCTTTTGCAGATATCTGCCGGCTTAAATCTGCTGCTGCTTCTTTTGTCTTTGCAAAAACCATCACGCCGCTTACCGGCTGATCCAGCCGATGCACAACACCGATATAAGATGACTCCTTTTTTTGCATCCGATAGGTACGCAGCATACTTTCCATATCCTTTTGTCCAATCTTTTTCGTCTGGGTCGCCACCCCGGCTTCCTTCACACAAACGATAATCGCATCATCTTCATATAATATTTTAAACAATAAAAAAGCCCTCCTTCCTGAATTTTATTCAAGGACGAGAGCTAACGCTTCGTGTTACCACCTTCATTCATTCCTGCCTTACGGCAGAAACCTCTGCAAGTACTTGTCTTTCAAATACTTCTACGCTGTAATGGGCGTTCCCAGTATAGCCTATATTAGTTGTGTAACTCAACAAATAGTCGGTATACAGCTCCAAGACTGGTTCAGCAATTCTCCAATAAAACCTCGCACCAAACGGCTTCTCTCTGAAATCTTCCTATTGCCTACTCTCTCTCTTCATCGCTTTCTTATTTCTATTTTCCGATAATAATACAAAAAAGCGGGATTGTCAAGCACAACCCCACTTTTATAAAACATCATTCTTATAATTTAAATCTATAACCTACGCCCCAAATCGTCTCAATATATTGAGGCTTATTCGTATTCATCTCCACTTTTTCACGAATCTTTTTAATATGAACCGTTACCGTGGCAATATCACCAATGGATTCCATATCCCAAATTTCGCGGAATAATTCATCCTTTGTAAATACATGATTTGGATGCTCTGCAAGGAAAGTCAGCAAATCAAATTCCTTTGTAGTAAACTGCTTCTCTTCTTCATTTACCCAGACACGGCGTGCTGTTTTATCAATTCGGATACCGCGAATTTCGATCATCTGATTCTTCACTTCATTGCTTCCAATTAATCTTTCATAGCGGGCAAGATGTGCTTTTACACGCGCTACCAGCTCACTTGGAGAAAATGGCTTGGTGATATAATCATCTGCCCCAAGTCCTAATCCTCTGATTTTATCAATATCATCTTTCTTTGCTGACACCATTAAAATCGGTGTATTTTTCACTTCACGAATCTGCTTACAGATTTCAAAACCATTTGTCCCCGGAAGCATCAGATCTAAAATAAACATATCAAAATCTTCTGCTAAAGCTCTCGCCAAACCTTCTGTCCCATTATTCTCTACTGACACTTCAAATCCGCTTAACTCTAAATAGTCTTTCTCTAAATCAGCAATTGTCTCTTCATCTTCTATTATTAATACCTTACTCATTTGGTACCTCCTGATATTTTCTAATTACAAAATACATCACTGTTCCAATGGACTCTTTGCTGGTCGCCCATATTTTTCCGCCATGATCTTCGATAATCTTCTTAACAATAGATAACCCTATACCGCTTCCTCCGGTAGAAGAATTGCGTGAAGCATCGGTTCGGTAAAACCGATCGAAAATATATGGCAAATCTCTTGCAGCAATTCCTCTTCCATTATCTTCAATTTCTACCTGAATGAAATCTCCCACATCTTTAATTCTGATATTAATGAGTCCTTTTGCCTTATCGAAGTACTTGCAGGAATTTCCTACTATATTATTAATGACACGCCGCAGCTGCTCCGGGTCTGCAATAATAACCGTTTCTTCATCCGCATAATTAAAATATGCCAGCCCTACATTTTTCGCTTCCAAATCTAATCCCAATTCCTCAATACAGTCATCGAAATAATCTCCCACATTAATTTTAGAGAAATTATATGGAATACGATTGGTATCAATCTTAGAATACAGCGTTAATTCATTAATCAGCGTATCCATCTCGCTGGCTTTATTATAAATAGTCCGCAAATACTTCTCCCTCTTCTCCGGTGTATCTGCAACTCCATCTAAAATTCCTTCGGCATAGCCTTTTACCGCAGTAATTGGTGTCTTCAAATCGTGTGCAATATTGCTTATCAGTGTTTTATTTTCCTGTTCTGCCCGCATTTTTTCTTCGGTACTTTCTTTCAGACGCTGCCGCATCTCTTCGAAATCCTTGCACAATTCCCCAATCTCATCCGTTCCTCCCGGCTCAATTGTAAAATCCAGATTTCCCTCTTTAATATTCTGCGCTGCCTCCTGCAAATTCTTAATTGGTTTCATCAAACTGGTATGAATCCATACGCTTAACATACACGCTGTAAAAATTAAGATTACAATAATGGAAACCAAAGCATCTACTGCAAGATCCTTAATCTCCGGCACAACCTCTTCCATGCGGGTAACGATAAATGCACTTCCCTCACTTGTGTCCCGAAACCGAAAATCAATTTGCTTTATAAGAACTTGCTCGCCTACATCCATATACGTACTGGCATTTACATCTCCATCCGCACTTCCATAATCCGGCAGCTGAGTCAGCAGGGAAGTCGAAGCATTTTTTCCAATATAACTCAGTTCAGCACCTTTTCTGACGATTAGATAAGAAGCTTTTCCCTCCAGACGCTCATTCATCTGCTCTAAATAAGCCTCTTCGATAAATTTTTCCGGCGCAGATACGGAAGTTTCCTGCAGTTCTGTATAAATCTCTTTCGTGAATCGATTTAAAAGCTGTACCGAATTAGACAAATATCCATAATCTTCATCCTCTATTCCATAGGTCTGCTCAATCACTTTCATCTGTATCTGCTGAAAGCTGAAAATCACACCTGTTGCCAGTACCAGCGGCACAAAAATAATAATACAAAACGAGATAATAATCTTATTACGAAACTTCATTGTTTATCCTCAATCAATCTCTATGAATTGTCTATTTCATATGTAAGAACTAAATAGACCATAGGAAACTATCCTATGGTCTATTATATCATGATTCGGACAAAAACAAATTTCTTTTATCTAAAACAATCTAAACTTTTCATAAATTTATTATGCAAGATATTTTTTTAATTCTTCTGCTTTATCAACTGCTTCCCAAGGAAGATTTAAATCTGTACGTCCAAAATGTCCGTATGCTGCTGTTGGGCGATAAATTGGTCTTCTTAAATCAAGCATTTTAATAATTCCTGCCGGACGAAGATCAAAATGTTCGCGAACGATTTCTACTAATTTCTCGTCTGAAACTTTGCCTGTTCCAAATGTATCAATCATAACAGATGTTGGCTGCGCTACACCAATTGCGTAAGATAACTGAATTTCACACTTATCAGCAAGACCTGCTGCTACAATATTCTTTGCAACATAACGTGCTGCATAAGCTGCAGAACGGTCTACTTTTGTACAGTCCTTTCCGGAGAAAGCACCGCCGCCGTGACGAGCATATCCGCCGTAAGTATCTACGATA
>CAYYZV010000154.1:0-5402 GCA_964476275.1 uncultured Roseburia sp. | reverse complement strand
ATGGTATATTATGTGTATCGCAAAGACGAACTACATTATTTACATCCGGTTCATGCGATTTTGGAGTAAGCGGCTCTCTTAAGAAAATAACAAGGTCGATCTCGTTATGTTCAATCTGCGCACCAAGCTGCTGCGCGCCGCCGAGGTGTCCCGCTAAATATTTGTGAACATTTAAATTTGTTACTTCTTCAATCAAACGTCCGGTTGTACCTGTTGCATACAAATCATTTTTTGCTAAAATGCCCCGATATGCAATACAAAAGTTCTGCATTAATTTCTTTTTTGAATCATGTGCGATAAGTCCTATATTCATTCGTAATACCCTCCATTTAGTGTTTTCTTGACTGTAGTCCGACATTTAAAACAAATCCGACTCCTATGTACAGCGACCACAATGATGTAAGACCATAGCTGACAAATGGAAGTGGAAGTCCTGTATTTGGTAATAATCCGCTTGTAACGGAAATATTAATAGCACTCTGAAATCCAACTAAAGCAGCAAAGCCACAGCATATTAATTTTCCTGCTGTATCTTTTGCCTTCCTAGCAATAAATATACACTCTATTACGATGAAAAGCAAGAGAAGAATAATAACTGCAGTGCCTATAAAACCAAGTTCTTCTCCGGCAACGGCAAAAATAAAGTCCGTCTGCGGCTCTAAAATAAAGTTTCCATTTTTTACAGAAGTTGCTTCTGTATTATTTAATCCCTTTCCCCATATTTGGCCGGAACCTATGGCCATAATAGAATTTTGCTGCTGGTATGCGATATCCGGATAACGTTCCGGATAGAGCCATGCAAGAATACGGCGCAGCTGATATTCCTTTAAAAATGGAATGGTATCTGTAGTTATCATTGTAAAAAAGGCAATGATTGCCGGAATTACAATCGCTAATACAGTTCCTACAATCTTATAACTGATTCCTGCTACGAAAAGCATAGAAATAAAAATCATTGCAGTCGTAATTGTCGTTGATAAATCCGGCTGTGCTAAGATTAACACCAACGGAACGCCTACCAAAGCAAATGCCTGCACAAGCACCTTAAATGTACTTATTTTTTCTTCGTATTTCATAAAGAAATCAGCAAAAAATAAAATTACAAGGATTTTTGCCAGCTCAGAAGGCTGAAAACGCATAAATTTTAAATCAATCCACCGCTGTGCACCACCGGAACTGTCTCCGAAAAAAATAACTGCAAGCAGTAATCCAAGCATAACTGCATAAAGTCCCCAGGAAAACTTCAGGACAAAACGATAATCGATGAGTGAAATAAAGACCATTAGCAAAAGACCGGTTGCCATACCTATTATCTGTTTACTCATCAAAGCAGGTCTCGCACTCCCTACTAATAATATCCCAATTGTATTTAATGCAATTACCAAAATAACTAATAAGAATTTATAATTTCTCAGTTTGTACTGTTTTAACATGGTATTTTCTTTTTGTACTCTTTCAAAATAATTTTAATGTCTACATTATCCGGCTCTACGTCTATATATTTTAAAACAATATTTCCAACGTCTCTGCGGATAGATGCCATGGTATCTTCATCAATTTTATATTTTTCTTCGTCAAGCATACACTTTAAGCGTTCAAATGCTACGATTCCGGAAGGTTCTTTTTTCATACGACTTCCCTCCTGCCATTCATTTTCAAATCAAAGAAAAATCGGAGATGATTTCTTTTTTTCTTTTCACCCGGTAGCGGAATTTTTTCTCCCAAAATACGCCCGCATATATTTGCATAACAGGATTCAGATTTACTTTTCTTTCCGAATATTGGTTCTCCATGATTCTGGGCAATAATAATTTCTGCATCCTCTGGCACAACACCTAATAATCTGGTATTTAAAAGGCTTGTAACATCCTCAATGCGAAGCATATTCCCTTCTTTTGCCATATTCTCCTGATATGCATTCAAAAGAAGAGAACACTTTAATTCCGGATTTTTCTTAATAATGCGCAGAACACAGTCAGCATCATGTACCGCTGCTACCTGCGGCGTCGTAACGACTACTACATGATCGGCAGCGGCTATGGCTAATTCAAATCCTTCATCAATGCCGGCTGGTGAATCAATTAAAATATAATCAAACTCCGCCTTTAATTCTTCAATAAGATGAATCATTTGTGCTTTGCTTAATCTCGTGTGCTCCTTAACGCAGGCAGAAGGAATGATATACAGGTTTGGAAAACGTTTATCACGGATAAGCGCCTGCTTTAGCCGGCATCTGCCGCATAATACATCCACTAAATGATACCTGATTCGATTCTCTAATCCCATAACTACGTCTAAGTTGCGTAAACCAATGTCTGTATCAATTAACACAACCTTTTTATCTAACTGTGAAAGTCCGACTCCGACGTTTGCAGTGGTTGTTGTCTTGCCAACGCCGCCTTTTCCTGAAGTGAAAGTAATGACTTCACTCATTCTAAAAAAGACCTCCTACAATTTATTTATAATAGCGTTTATCGCTGCTACTATCATATATTCATCTGATTAAGCATTCATCTGATTAATGCTTAATCATTGACTGAATTACTGTTATTTTCAATTATCGATGCCTGTCCATCCAGCAATGTATTGGCATCTTCTACCTCAAAGTAGTAAGCCAGTACATTCTTTGCGTAATGTGCTGCATTTGATGATGTATAACCAAATGCGATACGTGTTGCAATGGAAATTTCAGGATTTTCATAAGGTGCATATCCAATAAAAAGCGCGTGGTTGGAACGGCGCAGATCCTGCTGTGCAGTACCGGTTTTTCCAGCTGTTGCAATTGGAAAATTATTAAACTTTGAAGAATTTTCTACTACCATTCGCATACCGGCATGCAGCGCATTCCATTGTTGCTCTGTTAAGCAGTCGATTGTATTGCGGACAGTAGGCTCAAAGGTTTCTAAAACATTTCCCTCTGTGTCACACACTTTATTTAAAATGGTATAATTATATACGGTACCGCTGTTCGCAATCGCTGTTACATAACGCGCCAGCTGCACTGTCGTAAAGTTGTTATTACTCTGTCCAATTGCTGCCATAACAGGATATTCATTCGCCAGCTGAGGTTTATTTTCTGTAATTTCTACTCCGCTGGTTTCATCCAAACCAAACATCGAGGCATATTCTGCAATTTTATCGATACCTGTTTCTTCATTGTACTTTGAAAGATAATTATTTGTACTTAAACGATATCCGACTTCATAAAAGAAATAGTTACAGGAATCACGAATTGCTTCTGAAACATTGATACTTCCATGACTGGACGGATATACCCAGCATCTGGGATGATTGCTGACATGCTCATAAGCTCCTTTATCATAAATCTCTGTTCCAAGATTTATGACACCTTCACTAAGCCCTGCGGTTGCGGTAATAATTTTAAAGGTAGAACCCGGTGCTGTACGTTCCTGTGTAGCTTTATTATAAAATGGATTTGTTAAATCCTGCTGTAAGGCATTATAATAGTCCGCGTCAATTGTATTTGCTAAACGATTATTATCATATCCGGGATAACTTACCACAGCCAGTACTTCACCTGTATTTACATCTGTAATGACACAGGAACCGGTACACGGATCTAACGCCAGCTGTGCCGGAGTAATATCCAGATTTTGGATTTTTTCTTTCATAAAAGCTACCGGACTTATAACTCCGTTTTCTAACTTGGAAACCTCTTCATCATCATAAGGAAGAACATTCTGCTCGTATAAAATCAGGCATATTTGTTTGCCCGTCACTTTTCCTGCGTCAACCATATACTGGTATATAATTTTCGAAAAGGCTTCACTGTTTTTAATCTCTTCAAAAATATCCTGGCATAAGGCTTCATATACTTCAGATGAATCGGAATATTTATCATCAATTGCAAATTCCGTAATATTAATCCAGCCCTTTGCAATGGCTTGATTTAAATAAGTCTGGACACTGCTGTTTCCAGCCTGCCATTCTTTATAGACACTGTCTGAAGTGTCTATCAATGAAGTGTCTAAAATATCGTTTTGCTTTAAATAATTAATAATATAAGTAATATAATCCTGCTGTTCTTCATTCATACTTCCAAATGGAGTTGCATTAGAACCGAAGAACTCTGCATGCATCATAGAAAGAACTTCTTCCTGACCATCTAAAAATGCGGCATGGACTGCTTTTTCATTCGGTCTTGCATCTTCTTCTGTAAAATGTTCGATATCAATGACACTGTTATTAATTAAAGCAAAATATACATCCGTAATTGGAATTGGAATATCAGAACGGTAATTCTCTATATTAGAATATACGATACCGGCAACTTCCTGTTCTAATAAATCATAGGCCGCAATTGTTAAATCGGCGTCGATAGACAAATATACGTCATTCCCGGCAGTCGGTTCTTCACGTTCAATGATTTCTATCGTTTTTCCTAAATAATCCACGTAGAGCTTTTCATAGCCCTTTGAACCCTGCAGATAAGTATCCATAACCTGTTCAATTCCTGCTTTACCAATGACGTCCTGTAAGGTATAGCCGTCATTTTCGGCAGAAAGGGCTTCATATTCTTCTGATGAAATTTTACCTGTATAACCGATAATTGCTGCAAAATATTCGCTGTGGTTATAACGTCTGATGGTATCTTCCACAACCTCAACGCCCTGCAGACGGTAAGCATTTTCGCTGATATATGCGACAGACTCATCTGAAATCTCAGTTGCAATTGTGGTGGAAATATATTTCTGATAAGCCTTTTCTGACATGGCGTAGCGAATAACAGTGATTTTATAAGCTAATTCCGGCTCATATTCCTCACTTACCTGAAATTTATAGTTATCTGTCATCAGATATTCCATAACCTGTTCAGGTGTTGCATTTGCTAAATCATATCCTAGGTCCTCATCATATCCTAAGGTAGAGGTCGAAGTATGTCCGTAAACGTCGGCAAGGAAACGTTTTAAAGAAGTTCCGCTGACATTATAGGAATATGTGCCATCTTCGTTGTAAGAAATTTTAAAATTATTTGTAATGGTATCGCCATTTTTTTCGATTTCTGTAATAATTTCTGCAATCAGGGCATTTAATTGCTTATTTTTATCTTTCGTTGAATCATAAGAACCATTATCCTCAATGGTAATGGTATAAGCCAGCTCGTTATAAGCCAGTAATTTGCCATTTCGATCGTAGATATTGCCTCTGGAGCTGTTTAAAGTTCGTTCCTTAACGATACTGTAGGTATAGTCATTCTGATACTGTTCTCCCATGATCACTTGTAAATGAAACATTCTGGACAGTAAAATGCCATAAATAATGACGATTACTACTACAAAAACCCAAAGACGTGATTTTTTTAATACTTGAAAAAATTCTTTTATACTTTCAGACAAATTTCTTTGCACTCCTCTTTTCCATCAACTCTAAATGCTGGTTGA
>CAYYZV010000153.1:0-5420 GCA_964476275.1 uncultured Roseburia sp. | reverse complement strand
TTGGATTTATAACTCATAAGCCGGAAAATATGTATTTTAATGAATTAGATAATCCGGATTTAAATATTTCATATGAAGGTAAGCGGGTTACATATAGAATAACTACGGCAGGTGGAGGAGAGAGAGCCATTAATGTTAAGGCAGCTTTACGTGAAAAACAGAATTCGAAGAAACATAAGATTTTATCAATAAAATTTAACATAGGCATCTGGTCAACCACCTGAAAATATGGTAAACTTATAACCAAAATAACTCTTTCAGGTAGGTATTGGTTTTTCTTTAGTATTGCAATTTAAGAATACCATAAAACTATGTGGAAGAGTTATTTTTTATTGAAAACTTTTTACTCTCCAGCAAAAATATTTAACCCGCGAAAAAATGGTGTCCTTAACCTATCCGGACAAAAAAGAAGAGTTGATTTCGAAGTGTAATTCTTTGCTGGGCATCAGCGGAGAAAGTAGTTTTATGGAGAAGCAGGGAACGGTGGCATCAGCTTCCACTTCATCCGGAATGAAACGAGTGCTTGTAGTGGATGTCATTTTATTGGATTATGAAATGCCTGGCATGGATGGAAAAGAAACCTTTGAAAGAATCCTTGCAGATAAAGAAATGTGTAACATACCGGTAATCTTCTTAACTGGAGTGGCTGTGAAAGAACATATTTCTGCGGTACTGAAGCTGAAACCGGCCGGATATTTATTAAAACCGGCGGATAAGGAGAAATTGATCGCGACGATTGAGAGTGTGGTGTAAATAAGTAAATCGCAGATGAGGAAAGTCAGAGAAGCATGTTTGAAAAGGTGGGTGTAAATAATGGCAAGAACCGTAGCAATCGGAGTACAGAATTTTGAGACAGTCAGAAAAAATAATTATTTTTATATCGATAAAACAGCCTTTATTAAAGAATGGTGGGACAGCGGAGACAGTGTGACGCTTATCACCCGCCCGCGTCGTTTTGGAAAGACATTAAACATGAGTATGCTGGAGCAGTTTTTTTCTCTGGAATACGCAGGAAGAAGCGATTTGTTTGATGGACTTTCTATTTGGAAAGAAGAAAAGTACCGAGAACTGCAGGGAACATATCCGGTTATCAGCCTTTCATTTGCAGATATTAAAGAAACGAATTATGCAGCGGCAAGGGAAAAAATAGGCGAGATTCTGACAGGATTATATAATAAGTATTCGTTTTTAAAAGACAGTGCAGTAATGACAGAAAAAGACAGGGAGTTTTTTGATAAGGTTTCAGCAGATATGGGAGATGTCACTGCATCGCTGGCACTTCATAAATTGTCGGATTTTTTATATCGTTATTACGGAAAAAAAGTAATTATATTATTAGACGAATACGACACACCTATGCAGGAGGCGTATGTAAGTGGTTTTTGGGAAGAACTGGTAGCTTTTACCAGAAGTATGTTTAATTCGGCATTTAAGACCAATCCTTATCTGGAAAGGGCGATTATGACAGGAATTACCAGAGTCAGCAAAGAATCCATTTTTTCAGACTTGAATCATTTGGAGGTAGTAACAACTACTTCGGATAAGTACGCAACGGCATTTGGTTTTACAGAAGAAGAGGTATTTGCCGGATTAGAGGAATATGGACTCGAAAGTGAAAAAGAGAAAGTAAAATACTGGTATGATGGATTTGTATTTGGCAGTTATTCGGATATCTATAATCCATGGTCAGTATTAAATTATCTCGATAAAGGAAGAGTGGGAACATATTGGGCAAATACCAGTAGCAACCGATTAGCAGGTAAACTGATACAGGAAGGAAGCAAAAAAGTAAAAACAACCTTCGAAGCTTTATTGAGAGGTGAAACCATCTATAGTATGATTGACGAACAGATTGTTTATAACCAGTTATCCGGAAAAGAGAATGCGATTTGGAGTCTTCTGCTTGCAAGTGGTTATTTAAAGGTAATCAGCAAGGAAAAAGAAGAGGAAGCGATGGGTGCGTATCCAGTGTATGAGTTAAAATTGACCAATTTTGAAGTGAAGAAAATGTTTTTACAGATGATAATTGGATGGTTTGATGAAACGGATGGAAATTACAATGAATTTGTAAGTGCAATGCTTGTGGGTAATAAAAAGATTATGAATATTTACATGAATAAAGTAAGTAAGGAAATCTTTAGCTACTTTGATACGGGAAAACGACCTTCTGAATCAGAACCGGAACGCTTTTATCACGGATTTGTATTGGGGTTGATTGCAGAATTGCACGGGCGGTATGTGGTTACATCCAATCGGGAAAGCGGATACGGCAGATATGATGTCATGCTGGAACCAAAAAGTGAGCAGGGAAATGCCATTATTTTAGAATTCAAGGTATATGATCCGGATGAAGAAAAGAGTTTAGAGGATACTGTGGCAGCGGCATTAAAACAGATAGAAGAAAAAGAGTATGAAGCGGTATTGATAGCCAAAGGAATCGCAAAGGAACGGATACACAAGTATGGATTTGCGTTTGAAGGGAAGAAAGTGCTGATTGGGTGAGGTTTAAAGTAAAAAGAAAGTGATTAAAAGGGAATGACAGCAACACATAAAGTGACGGATACAGGTGGAAGAATAGTTGGATTTATAATCGATGACCATTTTTATACGGATTATTATATAAAAGAAAATATCGCATATATAGACAACTTGTCTTTAGTGGAAAACGGGATGATACAAGCTGAAACAGAGATGCCGGAAGTTAGTTATAAAAATTATGTAAATGAGAAAGAGTATAAGAGACTAACGGTTGAAAATCCCTTTGTAAGAGATATTCAGAAAGAATTAATGAAATGGAAAAAAGATATAGCGCATAAAGTTTTGCAGTTAGAGGGCTCCAGGCAAATAGGTAAAACAACAGAAATAAAAAAATTTGCATATAAAAATTATGAATATGTGATATTTGTAGATTTATCAAATGATATATTTCACTTTATTGACGTTGTAAATAATGGCTGCAGTCCGTTTGAACTTGAAAAGTACTGTATGAGAGCATCCATTCCTCATTTTGTAAATAATAAAAACACGGTATTAATCATAGATGAGATACAAAATAGTAATGCCGTTTACAATTCTATAAGAAAAATACATGAAGAACTTAACTGTGATATCATAGTAACCGGAAGCTATCTGGGAAGAATATTAGGTGAGAAAGAATTTTTTCAACCTGCAGGTACTATTAGTTATTTATACATGTTTACGTTGAGTTTTAAAGAATTCTGCAGAGCATTTCGATGTGAGAAAACATTGCTGAACATAGATTTGTACGGCAGAGATGAGACAAAGAATTATGAAAAACTTGAAAATCTATATCATATTTATTTAAAAATTGGCGGATATCCGGAAGCTGTAAAGGTATATAAAGAAACAAAAAATATTGAAGATTGCTATAATATAATTGAAAAATTATTACAAACATTTAAAGCAGAATCACGAGTCTATTTTAAAAATGTCAGAGAAGTAGAGATTTTTGAAAATGTATACAGAGAAGCACTAAAGGAAATGTGTAATAGGGTAGATAAGACTGTCAGAGATGGGAAAGAGACAGATATTGAAAAGATAACAGCATTGGTAAAAAAGAATACGGATTTGATGGTGAATAAAAACGAGGTGGCGAATGCTGTTATGTGGCTTAAGTATGCAGGGATATTATCTGTATGTAATTTAGCTGTTCAAGGAGATATAAGGGACATTTTTTACAGCAGACGAACCTATTTTTCAGATTGTGGCATTGTATCTTATCTTGCAAGTAAAAGTACATTGGCGAAGTCATCTTTAGCAGGTGTGATAACGGAAACTTTTGTATATAATGAATTGCACAGATTATTTAAAGTGCCTTATAAAGAACGAAAAGTAGCAGAGGATGAAGTGTGTTATGCAACATATGGAGCATATGAGTTGGATTTCATGGTTGCAGATAAAGAAAATGTTGTATATGGTATCGAAGTAAAAAACAAGACAGGCGAACCTAATTCGCTGAAAGTATTTATAAAGAAAGGGTTGGTAGATAGGGGGATCTTTGCAAAACCTACAAAAGGCGGTCATGGCGAACAGTTTGATACCATACCGATTTATACGGTGGGGTGCAGGTTTCCATATAAATAAAAAGATGAAGAAAAAGATGCCAGGTCTGATGTCAGAAATCGAGGTGTGCGATGAAAGTAGTAAAGAAAGCTATAATAGAAGGAAAAGAAATACAATTAGTATTGTTAGATGACGAAAAAACGATACACTTGCTTTGCGAAAATGAAATTATTTCTGTATCATCGGGAGAAACATGGAATAATATTAAAGATGAAGAGTGGGCACAGGATGGATTGATGAAGATAGAAGCAGAACGTTATATAAGAAAGCAGAATGTAATGAAAAGATTAAGAGATATAGCACAAGAAGTTTTTTAAATGAGGGAAAAGAATGATATATTTTTTGATGCATGAGAATACAAAATTAGCATTGTTTGAATATGAGAATCAAAATATTTCAGCAGTAGTAGTAAATGAAAAAGAAAAAGAAAAACTTCCATTTTTAGAAATGTCATCTAAGAAAATAGAAGATAAAATAGCTGAATGGATCATGAATAGAGGGATTCCGGTAACCAGGCAGAGAATAGATGTGGATTTACAGGTGCTTAATACAAAAAATGTTCAAGATTATATGATAAATAATCTTGGGTTGTCTTTAACGGATCATTACTGGATATGTCCAAAGGACAGTGATTATACATGGGAAACGATTAATTTATATGAAAATGATTTTACGTCCGTGTATTCACTGGATTTAAGGGATGATAAGAAAACAATTGCAGGAAAAACAAATTTTGTACCAAGTGCTTCTTTAAAAGGCGACCTTAAGAAAAAATGGATTATTGATGAAAATGGCATTCGGAGATTGGTAAAAGGAAATTATAATCATACATGCAGACAGAGTCTAAGTGAAGTACTCGCAACCGAAATACATAAGAGACAGAATAAATTTGAATATACACCATATAGTTTGATAGAAATTTCATCAGACGGACAATTAATAATGGGATGCGAATGTCCGAATTTTACAGATATTCATACAGAGTTCATACCTGCGATAGATATTGTAAATAGTATAAAAAAATCAAATGACAGCAATTACTATGAAGCATATATAGAATATTGTGGGATACATGGTATAGATGCAGATTATATGAGAGAATTTATGGAATATCAAATTCTGACGGATTTTATAATTACGAATACAGATCGACACCTTAATAATTTTGGTGTGATACGTGACAGCAAAACCTTTCAATTTATAAAACCGGCACCAATATTTGATAGTGGAAACAGTATGTTTTATAATACGGGCAATATTCCGTTGGATGATCAGCTATTAAATATTGGAGTAACTTCATTTAAAAAATCAGAAATGAAACTTTTGGAATTGGTATC
>CAYYZV010000152.1:0-5425 GCA_964476275.1 uncultured Roseburia sp. | reverse complement strand
GTAATATTATCGGTGATTTAGAGCTGGATCAGACGTTGACATCCAGAGAGACAATCAATACGAAAATGCGTGCTTCTCTTGATGTAGCAACCGATCCTTGGGGAATAAAAGTAAATCGAGTAGAATTAAAGAATATTATTCCTCCAGCAGCAATTCGGGATGCAATGGAAAAACAGATGAAAGCAGAACGTGAACGCCGTGAAGCAATTCTTCGTGCAGAAGGTGAAAAGACTTCTACGGTTCTCGTAGCAGAAGGTAAAAAAGAATCTGCAATTTTAGATGCTGAAGCAGAGAAGCAGGCAGCAATTCTTCGTGCAGAAGCGAAAAAAGAAGCTACTATCCGTGAGGCAGAAGGTCAGGCAGAAGCAATTCTTAAAATTCAGCAGGCAAATGCAGATGGTCTTCGCATGTTAAAAGAAGCAGCTCCGGATGCAAATGTAATTCAGTTAAAGAGTCTGGAAGCTTTTGCAAAGGCTGCAGATGGAAAGGCAACAAAGATTATCATTCCTTCCGAAATTCAAGGATTAGCGGGTTTAGCAAAATCTGTTGTGGAAGTTGGAAAAGAAGAGTAACTAAATTTTAATAAAACGAGCTGTCAGTAATCTGGCAGCTCAATTCAGTACATAGAAGGCTATTATAAAAGATATATTTACAAAAGATATAAAAAGAAAGGTGGAAATTTACCATGAATTTAAAAGGACGTAATTTTTTAACATTAAAGGATTATACACCGGAAGAAATTAATTATTTAATTGATTTAGCAACTGAATTAAAAGAAAAGAAGAAAAAAGGAATTGCCCATGACGAATTAAGAGGAAAAAATATTGTATTAATTTTTGAAAAAACGAGTACTCGTACCCGCTGTGCATTTGAAGTGGCAGCTTATGATTTGGGAATGCATGCAACTTATTTAGATCCAACAGCCTCTCAGTTTGGCAAAAAGGAGAGTGTAGCAGATACAGCGAGAGTATTAGGCCGTATGTATGATGGAATCGAATACCGCGGTTTTGGACAGGAAATCGTGGATGAGCTTGCAAAATATGCCGGTGTACCAGTATGGAATGGTCTTACCAATCAGTTCCATCCAACACAGATGATTGCAGATATGCTGACAATTAAAGAAAAATTTGGACATATCGAAGGCTTGAAATTTGTTTATATGGGGGATGCCAGATATAATATGGCAAATTCGCTTATGATAGTATGTGCAAAACTTGGCATTCACTATGTAGCATGTACAAGTAAAAAATATTTCCCGGATGAAAATCTCGTAGAATATAGTAAAAAAATTGCAGCTGAATCAGGCGGCAGTGTTACACTTGAAGAAGATGTGGCAGCAGCAACAAAAGACGCAGATATCATCTATACAGATGTGTGGGTATCAATGGGTGAACCGGATGAAGTATGGGCAGAGCGTTTGAATGATTTAATGCCATATCAGGTAAATGAAGCAGCATTTGCAAATGCAAAACCAGAAGCAATTTTTATGCACTGTCTGCCGGCATTCCATGATTTGAAAACAAAGATTGGCAAAGAGGTATATGATAAATTCGGTTATGAAGAATTAGAAGTAACAAATGAAGTATTTGAAGGGCCACGTTCTGTAGTATTTGATGAGGCGGAGAACCGTATGCACAGTATTAAGGCAATTATGTATGCAACTCTGAAATAGACCTTGGAGGAAGCCTGTGAGAACAGAACGATTAAGAAAAACGAAGTGGATTGGCAAAAATACACTTTACTATGATAGAATTGATTCTACGAATGATCAGGTGAAACGTCTGGCAGAAGAAGGATATGGTAATGGAACGCTGATTATAGCTGATTATCAGGAAGCTGGAAGAGGACGGCGGGGAAGAAGCTGGGAGTCGCCATCCGCTACAACCATTTCTATGTCATTATTACTGAAGCCGGAGCTCAATCCGAATAATGCTTCTATGATTACGCTGGCAGCTGCTTTGGCAGTATCAAAAGCAATTACGCAGCTCACAAAACAGCCTGCCGGCATTAAATGGCCAAATGATATTGTAATGAATGGCAAAAAAGTTTGCGGAATCCTTACTGAAATGAGTGTACAATTTGAGCATGTAAATTATATCGTAGTGGGAATCGGTATTAATGTAAATACAGAGAGTTTTCCTGAAGAAATACAAGATATAGCTACTTCTATACACTTGGAAACAGGTAAGCGGCTCAGTCGAATGGAATTAATAGAAGCAGTTTGGACATACTTTGAAGAAGACTATGAAATTTATCTTAAGACTCAGGATTTGCAGAAATTGGTGAAGGATTATAATGCCAGGCTTGTGAATATGAATCAGCGGGTAAAGGTTTTGGATCAAAAGGAACCATTTGAAGGAGTGGCTGGAGGAATTACTCCGCGAGGCGAATTAATTGTCGACACTGAAGAAGGCAGAAAATTCGTATCGTCAGGGGAAGTATCTGTGCGTGGAATCTATGGATATGTTTAGAATAGAAGATTTTTGGAATGGAGATTATTATGAAAGAGCTTGTACTTTGTGGCGCAAGTGCATATACAAAGAAATTTTATATTGATCAGAATTTTGAGAATATTCCGAAAGAGATCAAAGATGAATTAAAGATTATGTGTGTTCTTTTTACAGAGGACATTGGCGGTGTTTTAGAGCTGGTATTTAATGAAGATGGTGAGCTCGAATTCCGCGCTTCCTGCGATGAGGGAGACCTTTTATACGATGATATTGGAAGCGGATTAAAAATGCGTAAGCTTCAGCGGGATAACCAGGAGTTGCTTTCAGCATTAGAGCTGTATTATCAGGTAATGATCGGAGCTTTTGATGAAGAGTAGGTTTTGAAATAAAAAATGGAAGGAAACAGCATGTTAATTACCATAGATGTAGGGAATACAAATATAACAGTTGGCGTATTTGAAGAGGAAGAAATTAAGGCTACTTTTCGTATCACAACGAAAATGCCGAGAACCTCAGATGAATATGGCATGCTTTTACTGAATCTTTTGGAACAGAATGAGATTTCTCCAAAAGAAATCGATGATGTTATTATTGCGTCTGTCGTGCCAAAGGTGATGCATTCGTTAGAGGCAGCAATTCGAAAATACCTGCATATTTCTCCTATTAATATAGAAATGGGAATAAAAACAGGTATCCGTATTGCCTTTGATAATCCAAAACAGGTAGGGGCGGATCGAATTGTAGATGCTGCAGCAGCTTATGGTCTGTATGGAGGTCCGGTACTGGTGCTGGATTTTGGAACGGCTACCACGTATGATTTAATAGATGCCAAAGGTACGTTTATTACAGGAATTACTGCACCGGGTATTCAGACTTCTGCAAAGGCGCTTTGGGAAGAGGCGGCTAAACTGCCGGAGATAGAGATTAAAAAGCCGGACGGCATTATGGCAAAAGATACGATTACCAGTATGCAGGCAGGGTTAATTTATGGGCAGATTGGTCAGACGGAATACATTATTAAAGAGATAAAAAAAGAAGCCAAGTTAGGCGAAATAAAAGTAGTAGCTACCGGCGGCTTGGGAAGAATTATTGCTCAGGAAACAGATTTAATAGATATTTATGATCCAACCCTGACATTAAAAGGAATGCTGATTATTTATAAGAAGCAGAACCGCAAGACAGGAAGAATTGGGTAGAAGAGTGAGAGATGAGTTCGATTAAAAAATTACAAATCGGAAATGTAACATTAGCTAATAATTTAATATTAGCACCAATGGCAGGGGTAACAGACCTGCCATTTCGCTTGCTGTGCAAGGAGCAGGGAGCGGGACTTTTGTGCATGGAAATGGTCAGTGCTAAGGCGATTTTATACAAAAATAGAAATACGGAAGAATTGTTAAGCATTGATTCCAGAGAAAATCCGGTGTCTCTGCAGTTATTTGGCTCCGATCCGGAAATTATGGGAGAAATTGCAAAACAGATTGAAGAGCGTCCTTTTGATATTTTGGATATAAATATGGGCTGTCCGGTTCCTAAAGTAGTCAATAATGGAGATGGTTCTGCTTTGATGAAGAATCCGGTGTTAGCAGGAAAGATTATAGAGTCTGTGGTAAAGTCAATTCAAAAGCCTGTGACAGTCAAGATTCGAAAGGGTTTTGATGAAGAACATGTGAATGCCGTGGAGATAGCACGGATTGCACAGGAGAGCGGAGCTGCAGCTGTGGCTGTTCACGGCAGAACCAGAGAGCAGTATTATTCAGGAAAGGCGGATTGGGATATCATTCGTCAGGTAAAAGAGGCTGTTTCAATTCCAGTAATCGGAAATGGTGATATTTTGACTGCTGCAGATGTGATTCGTATGCAAGAAGAGACTGGCTGTGACGGTTTCATGATTGCCAGAGGTGCCGAAGGAAATCCGTGGATTTTTAAACAGATTCTGCATTATTTTGAGACAGGAGAAGAATTGCCAAAGCCAGATTTTGCAGAGGTGAAGGATATGATTCTTCGCCATGCAAGAATGCAGATAGAGTTTAAAGGAGAATATACGGCTATTCGAGAAATGAGAAAACATGCCGCCTGGTATACAGCCGGTTATAAAAATTCTTCCAGACTTCGGGCAAGGGTATGTGAAGTAGAAACGTATGAGGAATTAGAGGCTTTGTTTGAAGAAGTTTTAGAACTGATGGAAAAATAAGAAAGATGAATGTTTGCGCATAAGCTGACATATAATATTTCGAAATGATGAAATAGTCCAAGGTGTGTAGATATGGTATATGAAAATCCTTTTTTAACAGATTTTGCTTCTATTTTTTTGAAGATTATACGAAAAAAAGGATTTGACCCTGCGAAACTGGAAGTGGTTATTTTCGATGTGGAAGCAGATTTTTTTGAGAAAAATGAAGTGTTGGACGTGTTGTATCAGTTAGGGGAAATTTTAAATGCTCTGACGATTTATACAGAGCGGCCACAGGATTTCTATGCGTTTGCAGAACGATACAGCGAAGAAACAGGGCTTATGACAGTTCTGGCTTCTAAGCGAGAGCAAAAGAAGGCTTTGGTGAAAAACTGGTCTGGAGACAGAAAACTGATTTTAGATTTTGAGAAAAAAGGATGCTGCTATGGAGTAGGAAAGTATGCCGAATATGGTTATATTCCAATTTATAAAAGACCTTGGGAAATGAGTGAAAACCTTGACATAATGGTGCCTTTCAGTTATAATATTGTGATTGTCAAAGGTAAAAATACTGATGGCAGGCAATACGTAAGAGACAGATTTGATGTGGGTTTTTACAGGGACGAATAATTTTACAAAGAAGGGTAGAATGAAATGGCAAAGAAAAATATTTTAACTTATGAAGGACTTAAAAAGTTAGAAGACGAATTACAGGATTTAAAAGTAGTTAAGAGAAAAGAAGTTGCAGACAAAATCAGAGAAGCAAGAGAGCAGGGGGATCTTTCTGAAAATGCTGAATATG
>CAYYZV010000151.1:0-5481 GCA_964476275.1 uncultured Roseburia sp. | reverse complement strand
GGAAATGGCAGCTTGTCAAAGCAGAAATGTTATCAGGGCATTGCTCCAAAAGTGAATCTGGTTGTTATAAAGGTGCTTGACCAAAAAGGAAATGGAAATACCGCAAGTGTATTAGCCGGTATGGACTGGCTTTTGAAGAATAAGGAAAAGTATCAGGTACGGCTGCTTAATATTTCTGTAGGCATGTTAAAAAATGCCAGGGAAAAAGAAAAACAGGAGCTTTTAGATGCAGTGGATGCGGCCTGGGATGCGGGGATTTTTGTTACAAGTGCAGCAGGAAACAATGGGCCGAAAGCAAACTCTGTTACGATACCGGGGATTTCAAGAAAAGTGCTGACGGTAGGCTGTATGGATGATTATGGAGATGAAACGGGAATGTATATAGGAAAAGAAGGATACAGCGGAGTAGGTCCTACGGACTGCTGTATTGTAAAACCAGAAATACTGGCACCTGGAACGAATGTAGTCAGCTGTTGTGTGGATGGTAAAACTTATTTAAAAAAAAGCGGTACTTCTATGGCGGCGCCTGTGGTAACGGGAGCATTAGCACTGGCATTTGAAAAATTTCCGGAGCTGACCCCGGCAGAAATGAAGCTTCGTCTTTATGAAAGTGCATTTCCGAGAGGTGAATATTTTCAGAAAAAATGCTGGGGAATGATACATGTTGATAATTTAGTTCGTTATCCTGTATATTAGGTGCTAAATGAAAAAGAAAGTATTACTCTGGGGACGTTTTGTACTCATTGCATTGTTAATTATTTTACAATTTGGATGGCTTGTTATGGTATTTTACAAATTCAGCTATCAGTTTACCTATGCCAATTATATAATCCGCATGCTGGCAGTGATACTGGTACTGCATATTGTAAACCGTACCATGAATCCAAATCATAAATTATTATGGACTTTTTTGATTCTATTGGTTCCGGTGTTTGGTATTTTATGCTATTTCGTGTTTGGAAGAAAAGATTCTGCTAAATCTAATCACGCAAAATTAAATAAAATAAGGAAAGAAATGCAAAAATATATGCATCAGACACCGGAACTGAATCAGGCAATAGAGCAGCAGGATAAAGCTGTTTACCGGCAGATGAATATATCAATCAGGTGGAGCGGTATGGCTATTGGAAAGATGCGGCGATAAAGCTTGAAGGAGAGGCGGTTTTAAGCCTTACGCTGATGTTTTTAACTATGTGGGAGTATGTAGGGGGAGAAAAGGAAGAGGCGGCAAGGTTTTTGACATAATTATTTCAAGGAGTGGTACGTTTGATGGCACCTTTATTATAAAGGTGCCATCAAGAAATATCCCAAAACATCTAAAAAATAGTCTCCTAAAGAGGCTGGTTCTATGGACTGCCCATATAAAATCGGTACGGAGCCGATTTCTTTGTCGTTTAAAAAATAAACGGCACGGCCGGCCGGAGTATCTTTTTCAACAGGTGCAGTAACTTCTGCAGGGAGTTCTAAGTGCTTTTCAATTCCTGACAGATCAGAACCGTCTGTGGATACATAGTGAAAGGGTCTTTGATAATAAAGCGGAACAGTTTCTGCAATGCCTTTTTTTACAGGCAGAGGAGAAAGTTCCGTATCATTTTCATCTTTATAGATCTGACAGACCCGAAAACCATAATTAAGCAGAGAAATTGCTTCTGCATTTCTGGTTTTGGAATCAGGAGCTTTCATGATAACAGCAATTAATTCTAAATCATCTTTTTTTGCGGTGGCAGACACACAAAAGCCGGCAAGATTGGTAAATCCTGTTTTCAGTCCGGTAGCGTGAGTATATTGCCGAATCAGTTTATTGGTATTAGTTAAGCCGAATTCACTGGTACCGCGGCGTGTAACGTGCGTAATATTCTCCGTCCAGATTGTTGAATAGTTAAAAATAGCAGGATATTTTGTAATCAGTTCTCTTGACATTAAGGCAATATCTTTTGCGCTTGTCACATGCCCATCTACATCCAGACCGCAGCAATTGACAAAAGTGGTCTGGTTCATGCCAAGTCCTTTGGCACGTTCGTTCATCTGATTAACAAATTCCGTTTCTGAGCCCCAGACGTGTTCAGCCATTGCCACACAGGCATCGTTGGCACTGGCTACTGCGATACATTTAATCATGGTATCGACGGTCTGTGTTTCCCCAGGTTCTAAATAAACCTGCGAACCGCCCATGCTGGAAGCATATTCAGATACAGTGACGGTATCCTCTAAAGAGATTTTCCCCTCTTCAATTGCATCAAAAATCAAAATTAAGGTCATGATTTTGGTAATGCTGGCAGGGCGGAATTGTTCTGTGGCATTTTTTTCATAAATAACGGTTCCGGTAGAGGCTTCCATTAACAAAGCACTGCCGCAGGTAAGTCCAAGTGAATTATCATCATTTGGTGTATCGGATGCAGCAGTATGTAAGATGGGACTTGTTAATTGTGAAAAAAAGAGACAACTACTAAGAAACAGTGCGGCAATCGTTGGCATGGCATGCTCCTTTTTATTTAAGAGATTCTTTTTATATTCTATCGGGAAAGCCTGTACATTATGAATGGACTTGAATTTTTTTAGAAAACCTAGTACAATCTAGTTTGCAAAATAAGTATGGCAGGTGTGAGAAACAGGGAATGGGTATTACAGTAAAGCTGCAGGTGTTTGAGGGTCCGCTGGATTTATTATTACATTTGCTGGATAAGAATAAAGTAAATATTTATGATATTCCAATTGTTGAAATAACGGCACAGTATCTTGCGTATATCGAAGAGATGCAGAAAAATGATTTGAACGTGATTTCTGAGTTTCTTGTAATGGCAGCTACATTGATTGATATTAAATCGCGTATGCTGCTTCCGAAAGTACAGACAGAGGAAGAAGAGACCAAAGATCCACGGACAGAATTAGTTCAGCAGTTGTTAGAGTATAAAATGTATAAATGCATGGCCTATGAATTAAGAGATCTTCAGATCGATGCGCAGAAGGTGCTTTTTAAAGTGCCGACAATTCCGCCGGAGGTAGCAGAATACGAGCCGCCGATTGATATGGAAGCTCTGATGTCGGATTTGACATTAAAAAAGCTGAACGATATTTTTAAATCAATCATGAAAAAACAGACAGATAAAATTGATCCGGTTCGTTCTAAATTCGGAAAAATCGAAAAGGAAGAAATATCTTTAACAGATAAAATGAATTATCTGGAGAATTACTGCAAAGAACACAGTAGGTTCAGTTTCCGCAGTCTGTTGGAAGCCCAGCCTGGCAAAATGGAGATTATTGTTACATTTTTGGCAATTTTAGAGTTAATGAAGGTTGGTAAAATTCTGATTACGCAGGAAAATACATTTGATGACATTCAGATTGAGTCTATGATCGTCCAGAGTGTTGTCTAAAGGAATGAGAAAAGAATGAAAAAGAAGAATTACGAAGCGATTATTGAAGCAATTCTTTTTACAATGGGTGAGTCTGTTGAATTAGAAAGAATTGCGGATGCAATCGAGTTGGATAAAAAAGAAACAAAAGCAATTATAGAACGAATGATGAAACACTATCAAAAAGATACCATTGGTTTACAGATTATTGAGCTGGATGGCGCATATCAGATGGGTACGAAAACAGAACTGTATGAGTATCTGATTCGGATTGCCAAGCAGCCAAAACGCCATGTTCTGACAGAGGTTTTATTGGAAACATTGTCTATTATTGCGTATAAACAGCCGATTACAAAGGCTGAGATCGAAAAGATACGTGGTGTTTCCTGTGATCATGCAGTCAGTAAATTGATAGAATACAACCTGGTCTGTGAGTTGGGACGATTAGATGCGCCGGGCAGACCGCTTTTGTTTGGTACAACAGAAGAATTTTTAAGAAGCTTTGGGGTGCAGTCTGTTGAAGAGCTGCCGGTTATCAATCCGGTGCAGGTGGAAGAGTTTAAGCAGGAAGCAGAAGAAGAAGTAAATAGAAAATTGGAAATTTAAGAAAAAAGACTCAGCGGTTGTCTGAGTCTTTTTTTGTATTCTACTGCATATGGTTTAGTTGATGATGAAAAGAGGAAAGTAAAAGAATGATTAGAAAAGCAGGAGTCCTTTTACTGGCAGTTCTGATAAGCGTATCCGCTGTGATGACAGATATAGATACAATTTGTTATGCAGCAAATAATGGGGAGAAACCAAAGGAGTCAGAATTATATGCAAAAGCAGCAGTATTAATGGATGGTGATTCAGGCAGAATTTTGTATTCGAAAAATGGAACAGATGCTTTGGCAAATGCCAGTACGACAAAGATATTAACCTGTATCTTAGCTTTAGAGTATAGCCAGCCGGATGCGGTGCTTACAGCCTCCGCAAGAGCTGCCAGTGCACCGAAGGTTCATTTGGGAATGAATGCCGGACAGAAATTTTATATGCTGGATATGCTGCATGCTTTGATGCTGGAATCCTATAATGACTGCGCGGTAGTGATTGCCGAGCACATCGCAGGGAGTGTAGAGGATTTTGCAGCATTGATGAATCAGAAAGCAAAAGAAATCGGCTGTCAGGACACTTATTTTATTACTCCGAATGGCTTAGACGGAACAGATAAAAATGGATTTCATCATACCACTGCCTCCGATTTGGCATTGTTAATGCGCTACTGCACCATGCAGTCAGAAAAAAGGGAAGAATTTCGGGAAATTACTGTGGCAAGGAGTTATAGTTTTTGCGAAATTGACAGTGGAAGAAGCTATACAGTTACGAATAAAAATGCATTTTTAGATATGATGCAGGGAGCTTTTTCCGGAAAAACAGGGTTTACCGGTAATGCAGGTTATTGCTATGTAGGAGCACTAGAAAAGGATGACAGGACCTATATTGTGGCACTTCTTGCGTGTGGATGGCCGAATAACAAAACTTATAAGTGGTCAGACAGCAGAAAATTGATGCAGTATGGGCTGGATACGTTTGAGAAGGTCTGCCTTAACGATATAGAAATAGAATTGGAGAAGGCGGGCAATGTTTTCGTGAAAAACGGACAGGGAAATGGCATTGGTGAACCGATTTATGCAGAACTTGAAATTGGCTTAGTTAAGGGAGTTGACGAGGTTTTGGCAGCAAAAGAGGAAGAAATTAAGGTAAACTATCAGATAAAACAGGAATGGGAGGCTCCTTTGGAAGAAAAAACATATGTAGGCAGCATAGTTGTTTCGATTGGAGATGAGGTGCTGAGAGAATATGTCATTCAGACGAAAAATGCAGTAAAGGAAATTGATTTGAAATGGTGTGTTAGGATGATATTCAAGTATTTTTTGAATGGAACAGTGGTACGAAAGTCCTAAAAATTGAAAAGGTTCGAAAAAAAAATAAAAATAATGTTAAATTCCTGACAATTTTACTTGAAATTTATCTTTGAACACACTATAATTACGCCTAGCGGAATTTGTAATTTTTTAACAAAATTGCGACAATATATATTTTAGGTGGAGGACAAAGGAATGAGTAGTAACAAGAATAGCCTGGCTAT
>CAYYZV010000150.1:0-5575 GCA_964476275.1 uncultured Roseburia sp. | reverse complement strand
TTTATCCCTACACTCTATTGGTCCAAACTTCATAATCTGTCTCCATAACATGTAAAACTTCATTCTTTATTCTTGCACATTCTCTACCGCACAAAATGCACACACTCTTCCTCATACTGATCCCTCGCTTCCGGACATTCTGCCGGATGTCCCAGCAAAATAATATTAAGAGGTATCTGTTTTTCACTCAGTCCCAAAATTTCTGCCACTTTCTTCTCTGCTCTTTTCTGTGGATGAATTCCGCACCAGACTGCCCCAAGTCCTAAATCAGCAGCCCGCAGTAAAATATTTTCTGTTGCAGCACTGCAGTCCTGAATCCAATAATCAGCCATCATCATCGGCAGTGCTCTTTTTAAATTTCCACATACCACAATTGCCAAAGGCGCTGTTATTTTCGTAAATTTTGATGCACTTTTTAATTTATCCAACACTTCTGCATTTGTTACTACATAAAAATCCCATGGTCTTCTATTACATGCACTTGGTCCGCTCATTGCCGCATGAAGCAGTTCTTGAATCGCTTCCTCCGAAACCGCTTCTTCTGTATATTTTCTGATACTTCTTCTTTTTAATAAAACTTCTTTTAATTCCATATGCACTCCTATTTTTGTTCTAACTCTAGCACAAGGCTTATTATTTTGCTATAATGTAACTATTCAGTAACTTTATAGCAATACTACTAAATAGTATACTATATTTTTATTAAAAAAAGTAGGTGATGAATCAATGCATAAACAAGTAACAGAAAAACTCCCTGGAATTTATGAAATCAATTTATATCAGGGCAGAGATGAAATTCATATTTATTTAGTAAAAGGTCATGCAGGAGAAAAAAGTCTCATGATTGACACAGGATACAATACTGCTGAAAATCGTGATATTTTAGAGCAAGTATTTGCAGACTTACAGATTCCGCACGAAGATTTAGATGTTTTTTTAACACATAAACATCATGACCATACTGGAATTGCATCCTCACTGCAAAAGCAGGGTGCCTCCATTTACATGAATCCATTAGAAGACCGTCATCTTTATGACTGCCTGTATTATGGTCATGGAGAAAAGGCTATTGATGAGCAAAACAAAGTATTAAAACGCGTAGGTGTTACTCCGGAACGTACTTTAGAAGTATGGAATGGTTATAAGGCTTTTAACGCCTATTATCAAGATGCAGTAACAGAAGAATCCTTCAAGACCAGAATTTTTAGTTATACTCCTATCGAACATGGTCAGACATTTACCTATGGTGCATACACGTTTCAGGCGATTTCACTTCCCGGACATACCTTAGGCCAGTTAGGATTATATGATGAAAAACACCAGCTTCTATTTTCAGGTGATCAGATTATTAAACATATTGTTCCAATTGTTGGTACAAGCTATGCAAATGAACATCTTTTAACGCAATACTTCCGTTCTTTAGATCAGTTTAAAACACAGTATTGTAACTGTACCTTTTATCCTGCTCACGGTGAAAGCTTTACTGATTCGGAAGCAATTGTTGAAAAGATTTTATCTGCTTACAGAAAAAAATTAGTTGCCACACATAATGTTTTAGAAAACAGCGCAGAAGCCTTAACCGTACAAGAAATTGCTTTCCGAGTTTACGGCGTCTATACCCTGCCTGCTGAAGCACCGGACTTTTTCAAAATCAAATCAATTATTACAAAAACCTTCTCTTGTCTGGAATATCTCTATGACCAGAAATATTGCAGCCGCATGGAGCAAGATGGAATGTTATTTTATCGCTAATTTTTTACATAAAAGATGGAGTGTCGAAAATACGGCACTCCATTTCTTATTCTGCAGTCTTTTCTGTCACAAATCCCTGCTCATCAATTTCAATATTTATTGAAATATGTTCCATAAACTCATAAATACGCTGCTGCTCTGCCTCATCAACCCAATTTACCGATGCATTTGTCTGTACTGCAGGAATCATTTTCACATCTAAATAATTCTCTTCATCATTTCCATAAAAATGCAATTCCACGAGCATAGAATCCAACGTCTTATCATTAAACCAATAATTTCCCAAACTATATATAATTGGTTTTCCATTGTAATATTCCATTCCCTGTAAACAATGAGAATGCGCACCAATAATCACATCTGCCCCTGCTTCCAGATACTCTTTTCCTGTTGTCAGCTGCACTTCTTCCAAATCATAGCTATATTCCGTTCCCCAATGTACCATAGCTATCACAAAATCCGCATTTTCCTTTGCCTTTGCAATACTCTGCAAAAACAGCGCCGTATCATAACAGCGTAAAATTCCCGGATTTGTCTCCGCAGCCTGCGGCGTCATTTTATACTTTTCTGCACGGGATGCTCCCACAAACGCAATTACTTTATCATCTAATGTATAATAAACCGGCTCCATAGCCTCTTCTAAATTGCGGCCCGCACCAAAATAATCAATTTCTGCACCCTCTAAGGTATCAAATGTATCAAGCAGTGCCTGCTTTCCATAATCATATACATGATTATTGGCCAGTGTCACAATATCCACTCCCATCTCCTGCAGCATGCTGACACGCTCTGGATTTGCCCGAAAAGTATACATTTTTCCCTCCATCGGTGAGCCATTGTTGCTATAAGTAAATTCATTATTCAGACACATAATATCCGCACTCTGCATAATCGCAAGAAGCTCCGGTGAAATGCATTTTGAAATATCACCCTCTGCTGCATCTAATTTAGCCGTTGTTACTGCTTTTTCATCCAAACTAATGTCTCCGGCAAAACATAAGGTAAAATCATATTCTCCCGTTACTTCAGATTCTGTTTCGGTTTCTATTACTAGCTCTGTACTCTTTCCGGTATTTTCAGTTTCTGTCTCTATTACAGTTTCCTGCTGCGCTCCCGTATTTACATTATTGTCGTTACTTGTCCCACATCCTGCCAGCAATACGATACTTAATCCTGCCGCTATTATCCTATGTTTCATAAGTCCCTCGTTTCACCGTTTTCGCAATACTTCCTTTTGTCTTCTACTTTTTAAATATTGCCTCAATTTTCTTTATACGATAATGATAATAAAATACAAACAATAAACTGGATAAAATCCATGTTACCGGATAATTAAAGATAATTACCTAATTGCTGAAAAAAAGATCCAATCATAATTGGAAAGAAAAACAATAATAGCTGTTTCATCAGCATCCACTTGCTCTTTTTATGCGGCTGATAGCGAATCGGCACATCAATCCATGTAACCTTATCTAAAATGCTCTTTTCATGTGTAAAGCATTCAAAACTCTTTCTGCCGTGGTAAGAACCCATTCCACTATGCCCTACACCGCCAAATCCCATCTCGCTGGAAGTTAAATGCATAACGGTATCGTTAATACATCCGCCGCCAAAAGAAATGTGATTCATAAAGCGCTTTTGCACAGACTTATCCTCTGTGAATAGATAAAATGCCAACGGTTTCTCTCTCTCTAAAATAAAATCCTCCACTTCATCTAAATTCTCATAAGTAAGGATTGGAAGAATTGGTCCAAAAATCTCCTCCTGCATCACCGCGTCCGCAGCTGTTACATCAATTAATACTGTTGGAGCAATTTGTAAAGTCTCGTCATTCCACTCGCCGCCTGCCACAACCTTTTCCGTACTAATTAATCCTTTTAAACGCTCAAAATGTTTCCGATTTACTATCTTACCGTATGCAGAATTTTCAAGCGGTTTTTCAGTATACATAGCCGTAATTTCTTTTTTCAAAAGTTCCACAAACTCATCCCGGATCTTCTTATCTATCAACAAATAATCCGGTGCGACGCAGGTTTGTCCACAATTTAAGTATTTACCAAACACAACTCGCTTTGCCGCTATTTTTAAGTTCGCATCCTTCGTAACTACGCATGGACTCTTTCCACCAAGCTCTAACGTAATCGGAGTCAGATTTGCAGCTGCTTTTTCCATAACAAGCTTTCCAACCGTTACGCCCCCTGTAAAGAAAATATAATCAAATCTTTGCTCTAACAAAGCCGCATTTTCCTCTCTGCCGCCCTGTACTACCGCTGCATATTTTTTTGGAAATGCTTCGCTGATAATATCCGCAATAATCTGTGATGTAGCTGGCGCGTAAGCCGATGGCTTAATCACACAGGTATTTCCTGCTGCGATGGCACCAATAACCGGTTCCATAGTCAGCATAAATGGATAATTCCATGGCGACATAACAAGCACCACCCCATACGGCTCACGAATAGAATAGCTTCTTGCAATCGCATTTGTAATGTCTGTTTTATAATGTTTTTTCTTAGTCCATTTTCGGATATGCTTTAATTGATGACTCAGCTCCGCCAAAGTTAAGCCAACCTCGCACATATAGCCTTCCATGTCACACTTGCCCAGATCACTTTTCAATGCCGCAAGAATTTCCTTCTCATATTTGGTAATAACCCTATACAGTTTCTTTAAATATTTTATACGATACTCCACATCCAATGTAACATGGGTGTAAAAAAAATCTCTTTGTTTTTGTACCAATGCATCAATCATTTTTTGCCTATCCCTTTCATGCTCTGTCTCCTTTTGAGACCCCATACCGTCTCTCTTATTATAGCAAGTCCAAATTTTTTTTACACCCTAAAATTACTACCTATATTATCATTAGATTTTACCTTGACAAATGATATCCGACATGGCTATAATACCCTTAATTGAAGCAAACTAAAGGCTTTGACGGGAAAAAGTAAGAATAAGCGAAACAAACAGAAAGCAACCGGCTGATGAGAGGTGCATGGGAAGCTTATTATGAATACATCCCCGAGCTTCACACCGAATTTATGTATAATCTGTATCTATTCACATAATAGTAGGCTGTGACGTAGCAGCGCACGTTACAAGCGCCGGAGTGTTGTCGGACACTTACAGAGGTAAGCAGTATGAACTGTTTATGAAAAAAGGTGGTATCACGAGTTATTTCGTCCTTTTCGGTTTTGACCGGAAAGGATTTTTTTGTGTGAAAAATGCAGAACTTTTGAAGTCTGCATTTTCGTGCAACTCACAACCTATATTTTAAGAAAGGAAGTAACCAAAATGACATTATATGATGAATTAGTTGCCCGCGGCTTAATCGCTCAGGTAACAAATGAAGAGGAAATCAAGAAATTAATCAACGAAGGAAAAGCAACCTTCTACATTGGTTTTGACCCAACCGCAGACAGCCTTCATGTAGGACATTTCATGGCACTTTGTTTAATGAAACGTCTTCAGATGGCTGGCAATAAACCAATCGCCTTAATCGGCGGCGGAACAGCCATGATTGGCGATCCATCCGGACGTACCGACATGCGTCAGATGATGACAACAGAAACAATCGCTCACAACGTAGAATGCTTCAAGAAACAGATGAGCCGTTTTATCGACTTCTCAGAAGGCAAAGCCCTTCTCGTAAACAACGCTGACTGGCTTACAGAATTAAATTACATCGACGTTTTACGTGAAGTTGGACCACATTTTTCTGTAAACCGTATGTTAACAGCAGAATGCTATAAACAGCGTATGGAAAAAGGCTTAAGCTTCTTAGAATTTAACTACATGATTATGCAGTCTTACGACTTCTACA
>CAYYZV010000149.1:0-5582 GCA_964476275.1 uncultured Roseburia sp. | reverse complement strand
TAGAGTTTGAATAAGAAAAATAAGCCCGCAAAGCCTTGATTTTCAAGGACTTGCGGGCTTAACTTATGCTCTTTGGTACTATTTTGGTACTAGCAATGAGCCGTGCAAGAATAGAATTTAATTGGCTTGGAATGCTTGCATTCCATAGACAATTAAATTCTGTTCTTATAGGGCGAATGCCCTCCATCGAGATGAAGCGTAGCGTAATCGAGATGGCACGGCGGAGTATATAATTAGACATTGCCATGCGGCCATGTTATTTTCCACTCAAAATATTCATTCGGGGTGATTTCTCCATTCGCAAGTTTTAATTTCATTCGATTCCATTCCAAAAGAAAATCATTGACAAGTCCATATTCGAAAGTGACAGCAACAGGTGCACCGATTGACATATATTCATTGTCATTATAGGTCAGTGCTACATCGGCATTACGATAGACAGGTTTCATTTCTGCTAAACGGATAAGATTTCCCGGTGCTTGGTATTCTGGAAAATGCTTGCCTTTTCCTTCCGTTGGAAAAACTGCATTTTCTTCCAACCAGAAAAGTGTTTCGATAATATCTTCGGCAGAACCAAGGCTGTAATTGTCGAGTGCTTTATAGTTGCATTTTAAGGTGTCAGCGATCTTTATAAGCATATCTGTTTTTGGAACACGTGCTCCGGTTTCGTATTGTGCAACACGAACGGACATACTCTTTCCTTCAAATCCAAGTGCGGCACCGAACTCGTCCATTGTCATTTTTCGGAATATTCTTATTTTCTTAATTCGTTCTCCAACTGTCATTATGGTTCCTCCAATTTAAGTTTACTGTAATTTAAAAAGTGATATATTTCTAATCTTTTTTGTTTAAAGGAAGTATAACATAGAAAGGTATACTTGAAAAGGTACTAAATAAAAAAGTATAGAAAAATATTGACATACTATACAAAATAGTATAGTATAACGGGGCAGAAGTATCTAAACACAAAAGTATAGTAAATAGATATGGTAAATTGGAAAGTAAAGAAATCAGCAAAAAACAGGAGGTGAAGGATATGGAGCAGATGTTTGTACAGGTTGATGAGGTATGCGAATTATTAGGGGTGTCACGCTCGATGGCATATCTCCTTATGAGACAGCTAAATGAGGAATTAAAGCAGAAAGGGTACATGACGATTGCAGGAAAAGTCAGCAGAAAGTATTTTATGGAAAAATTCTACGGAATGGAAAGGGGTTAAGGATGCCGGCATATAAGGATGAAAAAACGGGAACATGGTTTGTAAAGTTTTACAGCAAGGACTGGACGGGAGCAAATAAACAGGTAAAAAAGAGAGGATTTTCAACAAAGCGTGAGGCTTTGGATTATGAGCGTAACTATAAGGTGCGGGAAGAATGTAATTTGGATATGACGTTTGAAAATTTTTTCAAACTGTATTCAGAGGATATGGAGAAACGTTTGAAGCGGAATACGTGGCTTACGAAAGAGCATATCGTACGGACAAAGATACTGCCTTATTTTAGGGATTTGAAAATGAATGAGATAACGCCTGCTGACGTGATGAAATGGCAGAATGTGATGCTTGCCTATAAAGATGAAAATGGTGTGGGATTTTCAAAGACATATCAGAAAACGATGCATAACCAGTTGAGCTGCATTTTCAACCATGCTTGTAAATTTTATAACTTGAAAAGCAATCCGGCTAGAAAAGCAGGAAGTATTGAGAAAGAAGAAAGCAAGGAAATGGAAATTTGGACAACCGAGGAATATAAGAAATTTTCAGAGGCAGTGTTGGATAAGCCGGTTGCATATTATGCATTTCAAATGCTCTATTGGACAGGGATTCGTATGGGAGAATGCCTTGCATTAACAAAAGCAGATTTTGATTTCACAAAGAATACAGTACGGATTAACAAATCTTATCAGAGATTGGAATGCAAAGATGTCATTACCACACCGAAAACGGCAAAGAGTAACCGCACGATTAAACTTCCTAAATTCTTGGCAGAAGAGATGAAAGAGTATTTTGCAATGCTGTATGGATATGCAGATACGGACAGGATTTTTCAAGTGACAAAAAGCTATCTGCACCATGAAATGGAACGTGGAAGCAAACTGGCAGGAGTAAAGAAAATACGGATTCATGATTTACGGCATTCACATGTATCACACTTGATAGAGCTGGGATTTTCAGCGGTGGCAATTGCTGACAGGGTAGGGCATGAAAGCATAGATATTACTTACCGTTACGCACATCTATTCCCGTCCACGCAGATTGAAATGGCAGATAAGCTGGATGTGGAAAATGCAAAATTTGAAGAAGATGATGTGGAAGAAACGACAGAGGAAGAAAAGATTGTGAATATTACGGATTATTTGGCTGGCTGAAACAGCAGAAAGAGGAAGTTATGAGCAGAAAACGATTTGATAAAGAAAAGAGGCACAGAAGCGTTACGGTGGGATTTCGGATGTCGCCGCAGGAAGCGGAAGAACTGAATGTGAAAGTGGCATTGAGTGGACTTTCAAAACAGGATTATATCATCAATTCTTTGTTGAAGCATGAGATTCGTGTAGTGTGCGGAAAAAGAGTTGCAAGACAGATGAAAATGTACTTGGAAGCAATATTGGAAGAACTACAATTTTTAGAAGAAGGAACTGTTCCGAAGGAAGAAGTGATGATGCCATTACAGCATATTTTAGAGATTTTAAATAAAGAGGATGAACAGATAGAGTAAGAAATTTATGGATAAAAATTATGTAACTATTCATAGCATCATTCGAAAAAGTGTCTTGTTTTGAATAGTTACAAATTTATTTTGGGGCACTTTTATAGTGCCCTATATAGGGTGCAGGAGCTCCTGCCAAGACGAAAAAAATGACACCTATTTGGTGTATATATTTTTTTCGGGAAAAAGTCCGACTTTTTCCGCATCTTGCAATAACAGATACATCGAATAAAAGATTAGATGTATCTGTTGCATCTGTAAAGAGTGTTGACCTAATTGTGGTTACGGAAAATCTTGGTTATACAGTAAGAAAGATAGGATTCACTTATGAAAAAGTATTATGAACTGAGGTATGAGGTGGGGGACTGTTCACCGTCGACAGCTTATAAGGATTACAACATGTGGTTACAGGAGCTTCGGAAAGAAGAGTTATTGAAGTACAGTGTAGTGAGTGGTATAAACAACGATAAACGAATTTTTCATGTAGCAGTAAATGAAATTTTTATGTAACGATATATGAAAAAGTCATGTAATGTTTTTAGAGGGCGGAAAAGTAAATGAAAATGTCATGCAACGCACGAAAATATAAATGAAATTTTCATGTAATAGTAAATGAAAATTTCATTTAGTAGTAAAAATGGGGTTTTAAGGGAGAAATCCTATAACCAGAGGCATGAGACGGCTCTCATGTGTATCCGATAAAACAAGTGAGCTGACCTTATTCCTCGCTTGCATGGAATAGGAGCAGTTATTTTGGATGGGAGGTTATATATATAGCAGAGAGAAAGAAAAAGTATTATTCAGATTTAAAAGAGTATAAAATATCGTTTAAATTATCAGAAGCAGATTATAGAAAGTTGGAACAGGACGTAAAAGAAGCAGGTGTGGACAGGAGTAAATATCTGCGGGCGTTAGTACAGGGAACAGGAGGAATTGATAAAACTTTTCCGGAAGACAGGGCAAAGCTTATCCGACAGATAACAGGAATAGCCGTTAATATCAATCAGGTTGCGAAGATTGCAAACAGTCAAGGGAGAATTTATTTTAGTGACATTGATAAGTTACAGGCTCTTTTAGGTGAAATCAAGATTTTGTTGGAGGAGGTGCTTGCGACATGGCAATTACGAAAATCCTCAACATAAATGCAGCAGAGGGAGGTAATCCGGGCATCTATTTAAAACATGCACTTTCGTATATACAAAATCCGGACAAGACGAATGAAAAAGTTCTGGTAGGCAGCATAAACTGCCTGCCGGAAACGGCATTTGAACAGATGATGGAAACAAAAAAATTATTTGGTAAATCGGGGAAACGACAGGGGTATCATATTGTGATTTCATTTCCGCCAGAAGAGGTAGCACCGGAACAGGCAATGGAAGTGGTAAGGCAGTTTGCAGAGGAACATTTGGGAGAAAATTATGAAGCAGTATATGCTGTCCATACAGATAAAGCACATTGCCATGGTCATATTATTTGGAACAGTGTGAACTTAGTTAATGGATATAAATACGAATCACCAAAAGGAAATTGGAAAAGGGTATTGCAGCCACTCACAAATCGATTGTGTAAAGAACAGGAGCTTTCTGTGATGCCTGCGGAGTATGCGGAGAAGCCGAAAAATCTGCCACGAAAAGAATGGGAATTAGAACAGAAGTTGAAAGAGATGATTTTGCAGGATGCGGTCTTTTGTATGGGACATGCAGGAAGTGAAGAACATTTTAAATTTCTTATGCGGCGTATCGGGTATGATTTTGAATATGGGAAATATCTTTCAGTAAAAGTGCCGGGAAGAAAATGGTATCATCATTTGGATAAACTGGATGAAAGATTTTCAAAAGTATATTTTCCGTATTATATGGGTGGCGGCATAGGAAAGCTGAAATTTTACATTGCAGATCCATATGGTCTTGACAGACGGTATTTATCGCCATATCAAAGAAAGTTTTACAACAAAATATACCGCATGAGAATGGTGGAGCAGAAGCGGTTTGACATCGGATCAGCATGGTTTGCGGAGGAGCTGCAACGATTTCATCAGCTTCAGAAAGAATATTTATTTTTAGTTGATAAAGAGATTAAATCGGTGGAAGATTTGATATGGTATCGGATGCAAAACGAAATGCGTAAGGAGGAAATACAGAAAAGGCAGCAGGAATTGTATCGTATTAATTCCAGTAAAAAAAGACGTTGCAAAACAGTAGAAGATATTCGGGAATATCAGATTTGGCATATGGATATACAGTCAGAATTGGATAAATTGAAACAAGAGAAAAAGGAAATTAAGGACATCTTAAAATTGTGGAAGGATGCCTGAAAGAAAATTTGCATACAGCCAGTTGGTGTATTACAAATATGAAAGAATATGCAAAAGATACGGTGGAACTGCCGGAATATGCAGAACCGCTGAGAACGAAAAATACAATTTTGCATAAGCAGGAGAAACTGGCTCAAAATAAAATGATAGAGAAAAAATTAACGTATAAAGATTATTGTATACTGACATCGGAAGAAAAAATTAAGACAGCAGGTTTTACGAACCTTAAAAGTTTTGAAGAAGTAAATGATAGAGTGAGAAATTTATTTACTGAATTTGGACATAAAGCCAATGTGGATGAGGTTATGGCAGAAGCAGAAACTCTTTATAGGGAAATGAGAAATTATGAGATAAAATTGCGTGTCGATGAAATCCTGCAAGGAATACAAAACATAGGTTATTCTTATCAGTATTTAACGGATAACGAAAAGGTGGAATTATTTCGATTTCAGATAGGAGATAGCAAGTATAATCTGGATTTGTATTTAAAAGTGATAGATGCAGCAGGAGTAGGTTATAATTTGGACGAAATTTATGAAGATTATCAAAAAATTTATGACAAG
>CAYYZV010000148.1:0-5611 GCA_964476275.1 uncultured Roseburia sp. | reverse complement strand
GGTGCAATTCTAAATCACTTAACTATTTCTATTGACTATAAATGTGTGCTTGATAGAATGCAATGCGAAATTAAAAAATTATATGAAACAAATAATAAACGTTATTTATCAGAGATAATTCGCATTTACAAAGCACTTGATAAATATAATTGGTTTATTCATTCAATTCAAAAATCTGCGGTATTTGTGGAAACAGAGTTGAAATATGAAGCATTATTGCAGGATACAAAAGCATTTTATGTTACGGATATTGAAGGTGTTGATGGACTATACAAATCAATTCTTTTTGAAGAGAAGTATGTATATATAAATGGAGACCCACCTTTTCAGAATGTATATTTGAGAGAAATGTTTACTGATGAGATAAAAAAGATATGTCATTGTCAGAATGTTTCTGTCGGAGATGGAATATTGACGGGAATGAAAATGTTAACATATTCCTTAACTAATGGAACAGCAGAAAAATTTGGAGAATATGTATATGAAATCATAGTAGCGGTATACGATTTTATGGATAAGATGAATTATACGCCAACAAATGAAAGTGTAGATATACGCTGCAATACAATCATTATGTGGGAAAAAGCGAGTAAATTGTGTCATTGAAAAATATGTCATAAAAATTACATAGACCTATCTTGACATATACGGATGAGGAACATCATACTTTAGCCAAAACATGGCAGGAAAAGTTAATTGGCTTAGAATTATAGGTAGTATTTAAGTATTGTTGACAAATTTATCAAAAAATATATATACATTAAAGATAAAAAAGTAGAAATAGAATGCCACTTCCGGATGGATTTAGGTGACAGTCAGGAAAAAACAACTTGACAATAACTTACCATCAATTTTCGTCCAACTTAACAATAATTTACCATTAGCCCTATGAAGTCATGTGGGTTTGCGGGCTTTTTCCTCAAAAAAAGAGTGAAAAAGTTCGTAACAATAACTTGACATTAGGGGGGTATGGGACGCTCAACGTATATACGTCGTTTGAGATGCTGAGGAATTGAGGGAGAAGTCTGTTCTTTTTGAAAAATTAAGAAAGTATAAGAAAAATGTTTAGGAAGTCTTAATGGATTTCCTAAGTATTTCTTTTGAAACACCTTGTATAATGGTAGGCAATGCCGTATACTATATAGAGAAAAATGAGTGGAGGTGATTAGCGTGGAAGTAAGAGAATTGCGTTTACAAACAGGATTAAGTCAGAGTAAATTTGCCAAAATGTTTGATATTCCGATTTCAACTTTGAAAGACTGGGAACAGGAAAGAAGAAATCCTCCGGCATACGTTATCAATATGATGAGAACGATTTTACAGTATAAAGGGATGCTCATTAGCCAGAGTTATGTGGAAGCATGTGAGGCAAGAAGAAAGAGCGTAGAAAATGCTATGGCTATTATGCTAAGCGCTACCAATGGTCCGGATGAATTGTTTTTGGAGGTTTTGGATTCCTATATTTTTGGCAAAATAACATTGGAAGAAATGGAAGTCAGAATTGATAGATTTGAGTATTTGGGGGCATAATATATGAGTGGAGGAAGAAATTGTTATCCGGAAAGCGATGTTCTTATCAACAAATATAACATTCGTGATAAAGAACTTTTGGAGAAGTTTGAAATACAGAAAGTATTTGCAAAGTTGTTGGGGTTAGATGTGAAGCCTACAAGGATTAGCTATACCTACGATACGGAGCATTTAATAAACATTCATAAGTATCTGTTTGGGGATATTTATGAATGGGCGGGAACATTCCGAAAAGAGAATCTGTATAAGAGTGAGCGAGTTTTGTCCGGTGGTTCCGCAGAATATGCAGACTATCATGAGATTGAGACTCGCTTGAAGAAATTGCTGCAAGAATATGCAAATGTTGATTGGAGGAAGACTACGAAAAAGGGAGATGTGGTTTCTGATTTTATATTGGCATTATGGAGTATCCATCCTTTCAGAGAAGGAAACACCAGAACCTGCATCACATTTCTGTGGCATTATCTTAAGGGAAAAGGTGTAGATTTCCAAGCGGCGTTGCTGCGGAATAACCCAATGTATGTGAGAGATTCTCTGGTTATGGCGAATTATGACCAGAAAGAGTACTTAAGGAGAATTATTTCGGATGCGTTGCAAGGTGAGGCACAGGAGTCTGAGTATTCCATGAGTGGAGAAAAAGCAGGAGAGCAATATAAAATTGCAAAAGCGGATTATGAAGCATTTAGAGAGAAGTATTCGATAAAGAAGGTTTATGATTATGAATGGACAGACGATGAATTATAAAGAATATTTTGAATATTTAACTACAATGTCAGAACCGATTATGCCTTCTGGGTTGCCAAAATTAAAATTGGATATGAAAGCAATTGCTAAGTATGCAAAAGAGCATAAAATCTGCTTTGCTGATATGACAGAAGAAGAAAAAAATGATATTTTGAAAAATGAGGATTTTATTTGATGTAGAAAAATATGAAGAACGGCAGAAACAGGCAAAGCCTGTTGTGGATGCGCTGTTTGAATGGCTGCATACGCTGGAAGGCTCTGTAAACAGATCTTCCCTTATTGGTGATGCCGTTTTATATACACTGAATCAGGAACAGTATTTAAGACGTTATCTGGAGGACGGGCATTTAAGCATTGATAACAACAGTGCAGAACGTGCTGTCAAAAATTTTGCAGTAGGACGCCGGAACTGGCTGTTTGCAAAGAGTATCCGCGGAGCAGATGCGAGTGCCATAGTCTACAGCATCACCGAGACGGCGATTTTGAACGGACTGAGACCACACACCTATCTGACCTATGTACTGGATCAGATGCGGCAGATGGGACCATTTCCAAAACCATCAGATATGGAAAAATTACTTCCATGGTCAAAAGAATTGCCGGATGAATGCCGGACAAAAATAAAGAAATAATTTAAGCCACCCGGATTGGGTGGCTTTTTTAAATATCAAGGTACGGATGATTACCTACTTACGTTTGAGATGCTGAGGAATTGAGGGAGTAATAATAAAAGCAATGCTTAAGGAGTCTTATAAGACTTTTTAGCATTGCTTTTTATATGAAAGTTGATTATTATTTTAATATTAGCTAGTTTCTTTGAGATTGGAAAAATCGAAATAGGTAACGAAGACGAGTGCTGGCGGATGGATGGAGGCTTAGAGTAAAAAGTGGGGAAAATAAGAAGTTTTTTTGGAAAAAGAAAAGAAGCGAAGGAACTGTTACATAAACAGATGATGGAACAGTTTGATGTACTTATAGGGGAGATTCAGGTGGAAAAGAACATGCTTACAACACTGAGTAAGGATGTGAAACAAAATGGAACAGATATTTCGCGTCATGACATGGCTCTGGAAGACTGTCTGGATATGCTGGAGGAATGGGGAAAAGAAAGAGTATACGAGCAAAAACAGAGGCAAAGTCTGGAACAGGAACGAGAGAAGTTGCTGCAAATGTTAGGTACATATCAGGAACAGCTATGGAATATGAAGACATATGCAGAGAAAAATGATTCTGCTTGGCATCAGCAACTCTTGCTGGTGGAGAAAGTGGTACAGGAGAAGATGGTTTTCAGTGGAATTACGGCAATTGACAGGACAGACTGTGTGGTAAATTATGAATTGCATGAAGTAATAGAACTCATAGATACAGAAGATATGAATAGGGATAGGACAGTGGCTGTCGTATATAGACCAGGATACCTGTATCGGGGTGAAGTAAGAAAAAAGCACAAGTGGCAGCTTACCATTTGCAGAAATAGGAATAGAATCAGAGGGTATACGAATGAGTAAAATGATAGGAATTGATTTGGGAACTTCAACAACAGAAGTGGCAGTGCTGAAAGATGGGAAACCGATGATGATACTGAATTTGGAAGGGCAGGTTATTACCCCTTCTGTAGTCGGGATTAATCAAGAAGGACAGTATGTATTCGGAGAACAGGCAAAGGCGCAGTTTTTGCTGGAACCTGAAAACACTGTAATAGAAGTGAAGCGGAAAATCGGAACCGGAGAAAGGATTTCTATGGGGGATAGAGAATATACACCTGTAGAATTATCTGCTATGCTTTTGGCATATGTGAAAAGCTATGCGGAAGAGTTTCTGGGAGAAGAAATAAACAGGGCAGTTATTTCGGTTCCGGCTTATTTTGATGAACTTAAGAGACAGGAGACGGTACAGGCTGGTGAAAAAGCAGGGTTCACAGTGGAGCGGATTATCAATGAGCCAACTGCAGCGGCATTGAGTTATGGGATAGAGCATATGGAGGAGGAAAGTCATATCCTAGTATACGATCTGGGTGGAGGAACCTTTGATGTGACGCTTATGGAAATGTTCGGTGGTGTATTGGAGGTCAAGGCCAGCAGTGGGGATAATCAGCTTGGAGGTAAAGATTTTGACGAGTGCCTGATAGAATGGCTTGTGCAGCAGTTTCATGCCAAATATCGCATTAACTTGCGCAAAAGTACATCTGCCATGGTAAAGCTGAAAGAACAGGCTGAGCGATGTAAAAAAGAGCTGAGTACCAGAGATGACTATCGGATTGTTATTCCGTTTGTTGCGGAAAAGGATGGAAATCCGTTGGCATTGGAAGAGACTATAACGGTGCAGCAGTTTGAAGAGTTAACGAGGAAGCTTGTAGAGAGAACACATCGTCCGATAGATATTGTGCTTGCAGACAGTGGTATCAGCCCTGCGGAGATTGACAGGATTCTGCTGGTGGGCGGATCCACACGTATGCCAATGATTTCAAGGGATATAGAAGCTTATCTTCATCAGCACCCATCTGCAGCAGTTAATCCGGATTATGCAGTTGCAGAAGGAACGGCAATTCAAGCCGGTATGATAGATGGAATTCTGTCAGGAGAGGACAGTATTGTAATGACGGATGTGAATCCGTACACGCTGGGAGTGAGGGCTCTGAATCAGTTTGGCGAAGATTATATGAGTGTGGTGATTCCTAGAAATGTTACCATACCCGTTGTAAGGAAGAGAGATTATTACACTTCTTTTGATGGGCAGACGGAGGCGCATATTGAGGTTTATCAGGGCGATTCTGAGGATGTAGAAGAGAACCATTTTCTGGGAGACTTTATTTTGTCCGGAATTCCGTTCGGGGAAGCCGGGAAAGAGCAGGTTGATGTGGAATTCTCTTATAACTTGAATGGTATGCTGGAAGTGAAGGCAAGAATTGCCAGCAGTGGTCAGGAAGCGGGAGTAGAAATCAATATGTTGAATACTGAACTGTCGGATAAAAAGCCGATAGATGTGAGTGGATGGAAGAATTCCAAATATGCGAAGAGATTTCGTACGGTAATCCGTCGTGCGGAGCGGGGCCTGAACAATGAGGAAGTGCAGAATATGCCTTTTTACAGCGTAGATTTGGAGGAAAGTCTGTATGATTTGAAACTGGCATTATTAGACGATGATCTGGAAACAGCACAGGAAATAGAAAAAGAAATTCTGGATATGCTTAATGATATGTAAAATCAATGCGTACAGAATGGAAAAGAGGACAAATGCAAAAATATTATGAGATACTGGGACTTTCTCAGGAAGCATCACAAAGTGAGATAAAAAAGGCATATTTCAGATTGGTACGTGAGTATTCTCCGGAAAAACA
>CAYYZV010000147.1:0-5758 GCA_964476275.1 uncultured Roseburia sp. | reverse complement strand
CCATCCAGGAAAGGTCATGGTTTCCCCACTGGATATCCACAGAACGATGCTCCATCTTCCGCTCCGGATAATAAATCAGTGTTGCCAGTGATTTCTTTTCTGAAACTGTAATGGTACTTCCAAATTCATCGTCAATTTTTCGTTTAATTGCTCCTGATCCATTTTTTTAAATATGCTGGAACTGTTCATATTCGCCATGAATATCTGTAATAAAATGTTCTGTTCCCTTTGGCAGGCTAAGTATCGCCTGTAAATTCACAATTTCTGTAGCTGCCTGCGCCACAGTCGGGTACTGTTTTGCAAGACATCTTAAATATCTTAATTCATTTTTCTGCATAACCCACCATTCTTCTAATCCTTCCCAATATTTTTTACTGTAAATGAGCAAATATAAAATACTGCACAGTACGCGGTTTCAATTCGGAGCTTTATGAGTCAAAATATTAATCTAAATTTATAAAAAAAGTAAACCAATGAATTCCCATGCACTTTCATATATGCCCACTTACAGTTTCTATAAAATTATACCAATATTTTATCCTTTCTGTCTTTGGACATTTTCAGATACCTGTCCCAAAAAGTAACATTTTCAAAAAAAGAGAACTTTTGGGACAAAATGTTTTTTTTGTTCAATGAAACTTATAAATTTCCCTTTTATAATTATTTACATCTTACTTACAAAGAACAAAAAAATACTTTGCATTTTCTCAAAACGGATATGACAGAGCAAAATCAGATACTCCCGAACATATTCCTCAAATCCGTTATTTACAGGAATTTGCCGGTTTTCCCATTTACACATATTCTTCAACCCAATATCTCACTCCAGGTGAGAAAAAACTAGAGGTCTTAAAAGAAGAACTTGAAAAAGCGGAACACTATATTTTTCTGGAATATTTTATTGTGCAGGAAGGTTTGATGTGGAATGAAATACTTGAAATTTTAAAACGGAAAGCAAAATCCGGCGTTTTAGTACGCATTATTTATGATGACATGGGATGTTTTCTTTTACTTCCCAAAGACTACCCTGAACAATTAAAACAATCATGAATTTGGAAGCAGGACATTCAGCAGAATATGTTGGTGTGCTGACAGGAAAACGCATATCCGTAAATGGTGGACGTATTCAGGTATGTGTGCCGGCAAACTCCGGTGAAATCTGGATTCCGGCAGAGCTTTGCAGTGAAAGTTTTGCACCGATTAAAACAGTAGAAATAGAGAAAGCTCCAGAGCCTGTGAATGTTGTGGAAGCTCCTAAGATAAAACCAGTCGAGCAGCCGAAAGCAGAGCCTGTAAAGGTACAGGAAGAAAATACACATCACGATTCCTTAGTGAATTGGGTTAGAAGCTTTCACTAAATATTAAAATATTAATAAGATATAATTTAAATCCTCCCTCAAAGAGAAATCCAAAATAAAATAACAAGAAGGGTATCAATATTTCTTTATCTTTTGATACCCTTCTTATTCCTAACTTTCTTCTTTCTTTTCCATTAACTTGCCAATAATCATAAAACCGGCAAATGCTCCTGCTATTATCACGACTAAACTACATGCTTTTTTCAATAGTTTCTTTACAGACATTTCTTAATCCTCCTTCTTTTTTTTATTCTGTCTGGCAGTTTTCACTATGTACCTTCAGTAATGCCACATTCAGCTCTGCACCTAAAATAAGAATTGCTGCCGTCATATAGAGCCATATTAATAATACGATGACCGCTCCCAATGTCCCATAAATAATAGAATAATTAGCAAAATTTTCAACATAAAAGGAAAAACCTATGCTGACTATCATCCATGACGTTAATGCAGCGGCAATACCGGGCATAAGCGTCTTGATAGGCTGTCTTTTATCCAGTGAAGCTGCATAGCAGGTTGCTCAAAAAGATAAGAAAAGGAAATAGTGCAAATAACAGATAATAAGCAAGGGCAGCCGCATTTTTACCAACATCATGTTCGAAAAAATTTTCAATAAGTAAACGAACCACAGGGATGAACACTTTCTTTTTTTCTGTCTTTTTCATGTTAATCTCCAGTATTTTATCAAACAGCAAAAGTATCAAAGTCTTCCAGTAAATTATAAAGAATATCGAGGAAAAAATCATTGGATAATTTTTTTCTTCTGTCTCAAATTTGGACAATTCGCAAAAGATGTTACCTTTTTAGACATTTATCCTATTTTGTCCTATTGCATAAACTTGACAAAATTATTGACTATTAATATATCAACAATTTGTCAGTACCTTTTTCACATGGCATTTTTATTTATACAAATTAGTGATGATGCCCATGATGGTGGCTATGTCCGTGACCATGCCCCTCAATTTTTGCAGGAACCGGCTGACAGATTTTATCTGCACATGTTTCATCTGTATCCTCTATTTCAATTGTCACATGGGAAATTCCATGTTCTGCAAGCTCCTCTTTTACTTCCGCTTTTATTCTCTGATTATCACCATCCGTTACAATATGCATAGTTGCAAAATTTGTATATCCATCAATCGTCCAGATATGCACATGATGCACATCTTTTACCCCTTCTATTTCGGAAACATGTTCTGTTATCTCATGAACTGATATACCGGAAGGTGTCTTTTCCAGAAATACTTCCAAAACATCCTTAAAATTCTTAATGGCATTAATAAGGATAAAAACAGCTACGCCGATTGATAATAGCGGATCAATAAACACCAGATTCGTAAATTTCATTACCAAAGCCCCAATCAATACTACAATCCAGCCCAGTACATCTTCAAACATATGAAGATTTACCGACCTCTGGTTTAAAGAGCCTGTTCCCGTTGTAACAAAAGAAGCAATCAAATTGATAATGACTCCTATAACAGCCAACAAAAACATCCCGTCATAATCAACCCCAACCGGATTAATCAGGCGTAAAACAGAATTATAAATAACAGCAGCTGAACCAAACAAAAGGACCACGGTTGTTATGACACTGCCTAACACAGAGTACCGAAGATACCCATAAGTATATTTTTCATTGGCACCCTTTTTACTTATTTTCTCTAAAATATAAGAAATTCCTATGCTCAAACTGTCGCCCAAATCGTGGATAGAATCAGAGATGATGGCAATGCTCCCTGTCAGAGTCCCGCCTGCAAACTCTATTACTGAAAAAAATAAATTCAAGAAAAATGCTGCTAAAATCTTTTTGTCCGTCTTCATTTTAACCTCCATATTACATTCAAAAGTTGACATTGTTTTCCATAGTGTATAATATATATATTATCGAACACTTCGTTCAGTTGTAATAATATGAAATAATGTACCTTCTTTCAATATTCAATTCTGTGTGAATGTAAGTTACCGAACAAATAAGGAGATTTGTATGGATAGACGGCAAAAGAAAACAAGAACTGCTATTTTTAATGCATTTATTAAGCTACTCGAACAGAAGGATTTTTACCACATTACGGTACAGGAAATCATCGATGAAGCAGACATCGGCAGAGCAACTTTTTATACACACTTTGAAACCAAGGATTATCTGTTGAAGGGATTATGTGAAGAACTTTTTGAACATATTATAAATTCTGCTATCGGCAATGCAAACCACAACAGTTTATATTCCCAGTGCAGTACAACTACTTCTGTTTTTTTGCATCTCCTTCAGCATTTAAAAAACAATGATGACAATATGCTCACCTTATTATCCTGCCAGAACAACGAACTGTTTCTTCAATATTTTAAAAATGAACTAAAGGAAATGATTCGAATACAGTTTCATAGTAAACAGGCAATTAACAAAACAGACCTGCCGGAAGAGTTTCTAATCAATCACATTGCCGCAACATTTGTAGAAACTGTCACCTGGTGGATTCATCATAAACTGCAAGAATCTCCTGAAGAAATTGTAAACTATTTCCTTCAGGTTTTAGATGGGGTTGCTGAATTTACAATAAATGATACTCCTTCATTGTAAATACTTGCAACTGTATCTTTATTCACTTGAATGCAGAATTATACACGCATCTCTTCCGGCTGTCCGAAACGTCCCATTGGAATCGCTACTTTTTAGCATCCCTGTTTATATTGATAATTTGTAAATAATTTAGATGTTTTGAGAATGATTATATGATATAATAATTCAATAAGAGGGTTATGGAGGGATGACCATGAATGATACTCAGGAGAAGATTGCGGGGGCATATATTGAGTTATTGAAGAAAAATCCATATTCAAAAATATCTATCAAGAATATCTGTGAAGCGACACCAACGAGTCGAAATGCTTTTTATTATTATTTTGAGAGCAAAGAGGCATTGGTGAAATGGATTGTTATACAACATTTCATGAAATATAGTTTTCCATATTTTAAAATTTTAGATAATAATATATCAACAAAGTCTTTCTTTAATTACATATATGAATATAAAGAATTTTATATGGGCATCTATAATGCAGATCAAGGTGAGCTGCTAAGAAAATGTCTGATGGCAGCATATAAAGTGGCACTAGAACCAGAAAATGTAAAGAAGTATAGTAAAACGGTCGTCAAAGATAAAAACAAAATCGATGAGCGCATTTGTAATTGTTACTCAAATGCTGGAACTGCAGAAGTTATTGTGTTTTGGATTGCTGATGGAATGAGAATTCCGATTGAAAAGATAGCAAGAGACTTATCACTGATGTTGACGAAGTCGATGGAAGATGTTAGAGATTATTATTTATAGAAAATTAGTACAAATAAACTGATTTGTATAGTGTAATAGTACAAATGGTTTTGTTTGTACTATTTTTTTGCGCATTTGTACAGAATTGTAAATTGTGAAAGATAGTCAAAGAACATTAAAATATAATCAAACAATATGTTTACTTTATACAAAAAGGAGGTATTTTTATGTCAGTTGGCGGTATTGATATTCAGGTATCAGAACCTGAAAAAAAAGCTCAAACACCCACATTAAAAGAAGAAGCGGTTGTTAAAAAAACATCGAATCTGAAAACTTTTATCAAGGAAACACAGGTTCCAGTGGAGGATGTAGCAGCTTATATTAATCCTTCAAAATGTGTAAACTGTGGAACGTGTCGTGAAATTTGTCCAGTTGAAGCAATTGAGGAAAATCAGAGAATTATTTGTCACTCCTGTCCAATCTGTACAGAAATTCCTGGTATGTCTCCACAGCGTGTGGAAGAAGTAGCCACCGAATGTTCTTGTACGACAGCCTGTCCATTACATTTATCGCCACAGGGATATATTGGTTTGGCAAGAGAGGGTATGTATGAAGAGGCTTTTCAGTTAATCTGGAATAAAAATCCGTTGCCAACTATCTGCGGAAGTGTCTGTCATCATCCATGCGAAGACGCTTGTAAACGCGGTATTTTAATTGATCATCCAATTAAGATTCGTGGAATTAAAAAATATCTTTCTGTAACAGAAGATGTAAAACTTCCGAAATATAAACGTCTTTATGATGAAACTATTGCGGTTATTGGTTCTGGTCCTGCAGGACTCACAACAGCGCATTATCTTTCTCTTATGGGATATGAAGTTACTGTGTTTGAAGGGGCATCTGAAGCCGGCGGCATGTTGAAACATGGTATTCCAGAATTCCGTATGCGCCGTGAATATATTGATGCAGATATCAAACGTTTGCAGGATGCCGGTCTTGATATTCGTCTTGATTCCCGTATTAGTAAATACACAATGGAAAAATTAAGAGAAGAGTATGATATTATCGTTGTGGCTACTGGTACACCAAACTCCAAGGAGTTGACAATTCCTGGATATAAATTGG
>CAYYZV010000146.1:0-5773 GCA_964476275.1 uncultured Roseburia sp. | reverse complement strand
AATGCGTGATACGGGTCAAAGGTTTCCCGCTTCATTTCCTGTAAGAAATCATGTACTCCCTCTGCCTGTTCGATTGCAATACCTGCATAACACATGCCATCTTCTCTGTCTGCCGGATAATTTGAAAAGCTCGTATCTTTTTTGATATTGATAATTGCATCCAGACGGAAACCTGCAACTCCTTTTTCCATCCACCAGCGAATCATCTTATAAATATCTTCTCTTACCTCCGGATTTTCCCAGTTAAGGTCTGGCTGTTCCTTTGCAAATAAATGCAAATAATAAAGATTATCATATCCCGGCACCAGCTCCCATGCACTTCCGCCAAAATAAGAACGCCAGTTACATGGAGGATTGCCATCTATCCCCTCTCTAATATAGAAGTATTTACCATATTTTCCATAAGGGTCTTTGATTGCTTTTTGAAACCATTCATGCTGGTTTGAGCAATGATTTACTACTAAGTCCATCACAATATGCATATCTCTTTTCTTCGCTTCTGCCAAAAGCTCATCCATATCCTCCATGGTTCCAAACACAGGGTCAAGTGCATAATAGTCAGAAATATCATATCCTTGGTCTACAAATGGAGATTGATAAATTGGTGATATCCAAATAATGTCTATACCCAACTCCTTTAAATAATCAAGCTTTTCGATAATTCCACGCAAATCGCCGATTCCATCTCCATTGCTGTCCTTAAAGCTTTTTGGATAAATCTGATATGCCATCTTTTCATGCCACCATTTTTTCTTCATTTTCCAATTCTCCTCTCTGCCCTATAACAGGTTAAGGGGCTGCCACAAAACAAAAACCTTATCTGTTTTGCAACAACCCCTATTTCAGCTGTTTCGTACCTCACAGATACTATACTGTCCTGTAACTATTCAGTACTTCATAGTTACAATTCGCAAATCTATGAAAATCAGTATTCACTGATGAGATTTGCTCACCCCTGAATCATTTCCTGACGGTCTGTGCAGTAAATGCACAAACCTGCTGAATCAATTACACTGTCCTCAATACAAATGCCTCATATGGCTTTAATTCCATTTTCTGTTCATAAGCAATTCTGTCTGTATTAGAAATCCAACATTCTGCCTTTGTCACATCGAAATCTTCCGGTACTGTAAATGCTGCTGTTTCATCTGTAAAGTTACATACTACCAAAAGTTTTTCGCCATTTAATTCTCTTTCATAAGCAAATAATTTTTCATTTTCACGGTCAATTGCTTTATAGTTACCATAAACAACGATTTCATTTTCTTTACGAAGCTGAATTAACTTTTTGTAGTAAGAGAATACAGAATCCTCTTTTCCAATCTGAGCCTTGGCATTGATAGTCTCATAATTTGGATTCATGCCAATCCATGGCTCTGCCTCTGAAAAACCGCCATTCTTTGTTGCGTCCCAATGCATAGGTGTACGTGCATTGTCACGGCTTCTAAGCTGGAGAGCTTTCATCATCGTGTCAGGGTCAATCAATCCTGCTTTGGTATACTGCTCATAATACTGTAAACTTTCAATATCACGGTACTGAGATAAATCATCAAAGTAGGCATTTGTCATACCAAGTTCTTCTCCCTGATATACATATGGTGTACCTTTCATCATATGTATACAAGTTGCAAGCATCTTAGCTGAAACTTCACGATATTCTTCACTGTCATTTCCAAATCTTGAAACACATCTTGGCTGGTCATGATTATCAAGGAATAAGCTGTTCCATGTATTATCATCTAAATCTTCCTGCCAGTGATTCATAATTTCCTTAAATTCCCTAAAATCATAACGGTCTGTTGTCCACTTTCCGTATGCACCGCCACCGATTTCTACATGCTGGAACTGGAATACCATATTTAATTCGTTTCTATCTGCTCCTGCATATAATTTTGCATCTTCTACGGTAACACCTGATGTTTCACCAACGGTCATAATATCATACTTAGAAAGCACTTCTTTGTTCATTTCCTGAAGAAATTCGTGTACACGAGGACCATGGAATACATACTTTCCTGCATCACCATAAAGACCGTCTTTTACTTCTCCGTCTAAGTATCTCTGGTCTTTTGAAATCATGCTGATAACGTCCATACGGAAACCGTCGACTCCTTTATCACACCACCACTTCATCATGTTGAATACTTCTTCACGAATTTTTGGATTTTCCCAGTTTAAATCCGGTTGTTTCTTTGAGAAGAAATGCAAATAGTACATATCTGTCGCTTCGTCATATTCCCATGCAGAACCGCCAAAGATAGAACCCCAGTTATTCGGCTCTTTTCCGTCCTTTGCAGGCTTCCAAATATAGTAATCACGATATGGATTGTCTACGGATTTCTTACTTTCTAAGAACCATTTATGCTCGTCAGAAGTATGATTTACCACTAAATCCATTAAAATTTTAATTCCTCTTTTATGTGCTTCCGCTAAAAGACGTTCATAATCTTCCATTGTTCCATAGCGACTGTGAATAGCCTGATAATCTGCAATATCGTATCCGTTGTCATCTAATGGTGACTCGCAAATAGGAGATATCCAAAGTACATTCACGCCTAGATTTTGTAAATAATCCAGTTTTTCAATGATTCCCTGAATATCTCCTATTCCATCACCATTGGAGTCTTTAAAACTTTGCGGATAGATTTGGTATACAATACTTTCTTTCCACCAATTTTTAACCATAATGCCTCCAAATAAATATAAAATTTTATAACTACTTAACCGCACCTGCTACTACACCATTCATAATCCATCTCTGTGCAAATACATAAACAATAAGTACCGGTAATAATACTAATACATAAGATGCAAATGCGTGGTTGTAGTCAACAGAGAACTGTGACTTAAATACATACTGCGCAAGCTGTAATGTCTGCTGATCCGGATCACTTAAAAGTACCAATGGCATTGTAAAGTCGTTCCATGTCCACATAAATGAAAGAATCGCTACAGTTGCTGTAGTAGGTTTCAATACCGGGAAAATAATACGCCAAAAAGTCTGAACAGGATTTGCTCCGTCAATTTTAGCCGCTTCATCCAATGCAATTGGGATTGATTTAATTGCACCACAGTACATGAAACAGTTCATTGGCATACCAAAAATAACATACAAGAATGTAATTCCCCATAAGTTATCTAAATTAAATTTAGATGCCTGAATTACCAATGGAAGCATGATAACACTAAACGGGATAAACATTGCACTTACAAAGTAGTAATAAATCATTGAGAAGAATTTGCTCTTATCACGATTTCTTGTAATTGCATATGCTGCAAATGAATTTGTAAGCAAAGTAAATACAAGGTTTACTACTGTAATTAAAAATGTGTTTTTAAATTTAGTTGGGAAATCTGTCATCTCCCATGCTTCTACAAAGTTGGCCCAGCGAATTGTTTTTGGCAGTGCCAAAATATTATTCATATCACTCGGATCTTTTACAGCAATCATAAGAGTCATATAAAGCGGTAATAAGATAACGAAAATGATACCAAGAATTAACAAAATTGTAATCGGCCAATTATATTTTTCTTTTACCTTTTTCTTATTCATTAACTTAATTTCGCCTCACGTTTCTCTAAGAATTTAAGCTGTAATACGGAAATAACCGCTACAATTATGAAAAGCATAACTGCATTTGCTGACTGATATGCGAACTGACCGCCGCTGAAACCTCTCTTGTAAATTAATACAGAGATAGATGTTGTCAGGTTACCCGGACCACCATCTGTCATCGCCATAATCTGATCATAAACCATCAAATAGTTCTTTACAGAAAGTACCATGTTGGTTGTAAAAGACGGAGCTAATAATGGGAATGTAATTGTCATAAAACGTTTAAATCCTACTGCACCATCTAAGTTTGCTGCTTCATATACATCTTCGTCAATAGACTGAAGACCAGCAATATAAATCAATGTATTAAATGCACATCCAATCCATACCGATACGATAATGATACCCCAGTATGCATTTTTTGTACCAAGAATATTCACACTTAATGCTTCAATTCCTAAAGCCTGTCCTACAGGTGGAACTAAATTACCAAAGATATAGTTAAAAATAAAACCTACAATCAATGTTCCTAACATATATGGAAGGAAGTAGAATGCTTTGATTGCATTTTTAAATTTAATTTTTGCGTTAAGAGCACATGCAAGACCCAAACTGATAACATTTACTAAAATTGTTGTAATTAAAGCAAATTTAAAAGTAAACCAATAAGAATTTAAAATATCAGGATCTTTGAACATGTATAAATAATTTCTGAGTCCAACAAAATTCCAATTTCCGTATCCTCTCCAGTCTGTGAAACTGTAAAAAATACCCTGCAGGAAAGGAATTGTATGGAAGATGAAGAACATAAGAGCCATTGCACCAACGGCTATATAATAAACCGGATCAACGGCTATCGTTTTTTTGACTTTTTTTGTCTCTTTCGCCATCCCGCACTCCTCTGACTTTTCATAAAATCATTGTAATTATTTAGAGCCAAGCTCGAAAACACTTTGTGTTTTCGAGCTGTGGCTTCTCGCCAAAGAAATTTTCAAAAAAACATCCGTTTCAGCAAGCTGAACGTTTGTTTTTTATGAAAATTGCCTTGGCTCTAAATAATTACAAATTCTTACTGAATATTTGCGATGTCGTATTTTTCATCACATGATTTTAAGAACTGAGCAGCATTTTCTGCATCGTCCATTCCGTTAGCATGATTCATAGCAAATTCTGAAAGAAGAGCTGAAAGATCAAATGCTGATGGATAGTAGTGGTCTGGGAAGTTAGCTACTTTACCGTTAGCGATGTCTTCTTTCACGCCTGCTACTGATTCGTTACCCTGTTCTACACCTTTAACAGCAGAGAATGCGAACTGGTCATCAATGTATGTCTGGCAGTTTTCTGTTTCTAACATAAATGCAACGAATTCTTTTGCAACATCCTGATATTCAGATGAAGCAGATACAGCTAAAAGTACGTCTACACCAGATGTTACGTAGTTTACAGATTCATCGTTAGATGCCGGGAAAGCAAACATACCACATTTAAAATCCGGGTTAGCATTTGTGAACTGGTTGATTGCCCAGTTACCATTGATCATCATAAGACCTGTTCCGTTAGCAAATGCTTTGTTACCATCATCATAACCCATACCCATGTAATCTGTCTGAGCATAGTCTAAAAGTTTTAAATATTTTTCAGCAACTTCCTGATGTGTAGCAGCAAATGTTGTAGTACCTGCTAATCTGTCATCTGTGAAGTTTTCCGGCTGAAGGTCTGGAGCCATACTATTCCATGGGCAGAGACATGTCCAAGCATCTTTGAATGTAAATAAGAATGGTATTTCGCCAGCTGCTACTGCTGCATCACAAACTGCGATTAACTCATCCCAAGTCTTTGGAACTTCAAGTCCTAATTCAGCAAATTTTTCTACATTGTAAAGGATACCGGAAGCGTTTGTTGCATATGGAACACCATAAACTGCTTCTTCTTTGTTAGCGTTTACATCATAAACCATCTGTAAGTAAGATTCCTGAAGATTGCCTACAAAGGATTCGCCGGATAAGTCAACTAACATACCTGCGCCCTGAACTTCTGTGTACTCGTTGTTACCACCCATAGCGATGATATCCGGCATATCATTTTTAGCCATACGTGTTTTTAATACTGTTCCTGCATCTGCCGGAGCTACTACTTCGATTGTGTAGCCTTCATGTGTTTCGTTAAATTTGTCTGCAAGAGCCTGCATAACTGTTACGTTTTCTGCTTTTGTTGAGA
>CAYYZV010000145.1:0-5790 GCA_964476275.1 uncultured Roseburia sp. | reverse complement strand
TAAATCCAACAGCCGAATTTAATAATCCCATCTTAGAATACATTTGGAATAATGGAATCATTAATGCAACAAATGGAATCATCATTGTCATAATTACTAATCCATAAACCATATTTTTGTATTTATCACGATAAATTTCAAAAGCATATCCTGCCATAGAACTGACAATCAATGCGAATATCGTAACTAATAATGTATATTTACAGGAATTAAAGAAATTCGTCCATAACGGCTGTTTCGCAATCAGGTTCTGATAATTTTCTATGATATTTGTACCGATTGTCAATTTTCCTGAAATGACATCTACACTTTTATTTGTTGCTGCGATCACCATCCACAAAAGCGGGAACACCGAGATGATGGAACAAAATGTAAGAAATATGTATTTTATTGCTGTAATTACTTTCTCACTCATTATCATCACCTACTTTCATCTGAATAACTGCTAATACTGCAACCATAATCAAAATCACAAATGACATAGCAGAGGTATAACCGAAATTTGGTACTCCCTTAAATGCCTGATTATAAATATAATGCGACATTGTAATCGATGCATTTCCGGGTCCACCGAATGTAAGGTTCATGGATTCATCAAATAACTGTAATGTACCATTTGTAGACATAATTGCAGTCATCAGAATCGTTGGTTTTAATAACGGAATTGTGATTTGAGTAAACGTCTGGAACGGTGTTGCTCCGTCAATTTTTGCCGCTTCATAAACAGAATACTCAATATTCTGCAGTCCGGCCAGATAAAACACCATATTATAGCCTGTCCATCTCCATACCAAAGCAATAATAATAACAATCTTTGCACTGGTAGCATTTGCAAGGAAATTGTATGGTGCATCTAAAATACCTAAATTTACCAGAACCGAATTGATAAATCCATCTGTAGCAAAAAGCGAACGGAAAATAATCGCATATGCTACAAGTGATGTTGCACAAGGTAAAAATATTGCCGTACGAAATGCTCCTCTAAACTTCAATTTTCTATCATTTAAAATTGATGCCAGAATCAATGCTAATACTAACATAATCGGTACCTGAATAATCAGGTATATAATACAGTTGAGTATTGATTGTTTAAAAACTTCATCCTTGAAAAGGCGCATATAATTTCCCAATCCAATAAATGTCATATTGGCTCCTGCACCTGTCTTAAACGAAGTAAGAAATGCCTGCAGCATAGGATATATACTTAGGCCCAGAATCAACACTATTGCAGGAATTAAAAGAACCCATCCTGCTAAACCCTGTTTTTTCTGCATAGTCATTTTCATAATACCAGCTCCTTTTTTTGTTACTGCATATTAAATTCTACTGTTGCTTTTGCATTCTCTAACTCTGCATCAATATCTCCGCCCGCAACAACATTTGATAACAGTGTTGCAAGTGCTGTATTTGCTTCTGTATAATAAACTCCAAGATTTACAGATGGTGTTTTCTCTGCAAACTCTGTTAATAAGCTAAATACCTGCTGTCCGCCGAAAAATTCCTGTGGTTCTGCATAAACAGCACTTTCACTTGCCGGAAGCCATGTTGATAATGCCCCTGATGATGGTAAAATTGTTTCATACAATTCAACACTGCCTGCAAATGTCTGTTTTAAGAAATCAATTGCAAGTTCTGTATCCTTACAATTAGTTGTTACTGCCCATGTTGATCCACCCTGATTTGAATAGTTTGTAGCACCTGCTACACCCGGAATAGACGGCATGTTTGTAACCTGCCAGTTACCTGATAAATCCTGTGCTGTCTGAATAGATGCCATAATCCAGCAGCCATTGATTACACCTGCTGTTTTTCCACTTGTAAATGTAGCGATATATTCATCCCATGAATTTACACTTGCCATTACTTTTGTATCTACTAATTCTTTATAAATTCCGATACACTGTTTTAATACATCATTTTCTGTAAAATTCAAAGTTCCATCTTCATTCCATGTTCCTACACCTGCTGACTGAAGCATCTGATAAAGTAAATCTGAGCTTGCAGCCTGTGAAGAAACCAAAGAATAACCTGTCTTTTCATAAACATCTGTTCCGATTTCGATAAATCTGTTCCAGTCAATATTTGTTAAATCTTCAATTGTATAACCCGCCTCAGCGAGAACATCTGTTCTATATGCTGCAATTTCTGTTCCGTTATCAAAAGGAACACCATAATTTTTTCCGTCTACTGTTGAAGCATTTAATTTACCTTCTGCAAAGTTTGTAAAATCAATACCGGAATCTGTGAGATCTAAAAAGAGATCCGGATATGAAATACAATATTTCTGATATGCAAAATCCTGCATTAACAGAATATCAGGTAATTCCCTGTAGTTACCTGAACCTACAATTGTTGCTAACTTTGTCTGCATGTCATCCCATGTTACTTCAACTACGTTCAATGAGAAATCCGGATTTGCTGCCTGATAAACCTTCTCTGCCTCTTTCATCGCGTAGATGTTAAACGACTGATCCCAAGCCCACACTGTTAAACTGTTTCCGTCTTCCTCGTTCGAAGAAGCTGTGCCTGCATCCGCACCACCGCCGCATCCGGCAGCAAGCATGACCATCATGACAATCGTCATCAATAAAGCAATCTTTCTTTTCATAATTTTTCTTCCTTTCTCTCTATGCTTTCCGCATAATTTGTAGATTTATTGTACCAATCCTTCCGTTTCAATAGTTAAAAGTACCAACACAAAAATTATCAAAAAAAATAATTGCGCAAAAATTCCGATGGTTTTTTGCGCAATTTTCAAATTATTTTATCTTTATTTTTTTTGCTTTTTTTTCCACTGCTTCGGGCTGTCACCCACATAGGTTCTAAAATTATTAATGAAAGTTACAATATTATCATATCCTACTTTTTCAGAAACCTCAGTCACATTATAATCTGCCTTTTTGAATAAATCACACGCTTTTTGAATTCGTCTGTAATTCACATACTGCATTGGAGACATCTCAAACTGCTCCTGAAACATCTTTCTAAGACCGCTTTGGCTTAAAAACGCAACATCTGCTATATCCTTCGTTTGAATCTTCTGATGATAATTTTCGTCTATATATTCCACTGCCATTGCTAAATGTCTTGATTTATTATCCAATTGGTGAATATACATTTTATCCCTGTTAATGAGTTCATAATTCATTTTTGCAATTTCCATTAACATGGTATAAAGCAGACCTCCTACGCATTCATGGTATAAAAAATCCCGAATCCGAAGATAATCCATAAGCAGATTTATTTCCGCTGCTAAAAAAGGTATTTCCTGCTTTTTCTTAAAAATAAAATTTTTCTCTGCGATTTGTAAAAACTTCTTCTCCCTATCCGAAATTCCTTTATATTGATAAAAGACAGAAGGATTAATATAAATATATTCCCAAAAACTATTTGGATTGCTATTGCTGATAATTGCGTGTATTTTATTGGGCGGCACAATCATAATACACTCTGCATTGTAATCGTAGCTGTCATCATCCGTTATAATTTGACCGCTTCCACTCCTACATACAGCAATTTCCATTAAATTATGAAAATGTTTTTTTCGTTTTCCGGTATTTTCTATATTATCTGTTCCAAGAAATACCAAAGCCTCTTCTCTGTCCGGAATTGCATAATAACAAAATTCCACTGTATCTCTGTTTCTTTCTGACATTTAAAAAGCACCCCATACTGCTATTTTTTCAGAATAATGGTATCAAATCCTTCTATGATTCCTCCATCGTATGTTCCAAGAAGTACTTCGCTTCCTTCTAAATCCATCTTAATTTTTATCGGATTTTTATTGAAATTCTGAACAAAGATATATTCATTTTCTTTTGAATACCTTGTCGTTACTTCTATACCCTGTGGTATTTCCTCCATCGGGCGTACTATCTTTGCTTCATTTACAATTTTTATATAAGCCTCATCGTAAAATCCCTGTTCAAAATCCGCGCAAATATAATAGGCACATCCCTCTTGATACTTATTTTTTGTAAATGTCGGCATTCCTTTATAAAAATCTTCGCCATAAATGCTAAGTACTTCTGCTGATGATACTTTTACGATATCACATAGGTTCTTGCATATCCACTGTGATTCCATTTCAAGTGAATTACCTTCTAACGGGACAGAAAAATTACTCTCCTCATCATATAAAGCATCAATTTCCATACTTCTTAATCCAAAGACATCCATCAGTCCGTGCGGTGTTCCACCCAGATAACACAAATCCGTACTGTCTACGATTCCTGACCAATATGTCATAATTGCGATTCCGCCATTTGCCACGAAAGTTTTCACTTTTTCCTCGAATCCATCTCTGAACATATACATCATAGGAATAGCAACAATCGAATATCTGTCCAAATCCTGCTCCATGTCAATTACATCTACGTTCAATCCCTGCTTACGAAATGCATAATAAGATTTTTCAACGGTTTCTTTATAATACAGCCCCGCATTTCTTGGCCCCTGTGCATCCTCCATTGCCCAACGGTTCTCCCAATCAAACACAACTGCTACCTTTGCTTCTGTATTTGTGCCTGCAATTTCCTGAATCTGTTCCAATGAACTTCCTACCTTTGTCACCTCTTCAAATACCCTTGTATCACATCCGCCGTAGTGGTCGATTACTGCACCATGAAATTTTTCGGAAGAACCGCGGCTCTGACGAAGCTGAAAATATAATACACTGTCTGATCCGTGTGCAACAGCCTGAAGAGAAGCCAGATGAAGCATTCCCGGTTTTTTTAATTTACTGATCGGCTGCCAGTTCGTTGCTGCCGGACAGCTTTCCATCAATAAAAAAGGCTCCCGCTTGATACTTCGCATGATATCATGCTGCATTCCGCAATCCATTGCCGTCAGATATTCTTCTTTTTTATGCCATTGTGGATAATTATCCCATGAAATGATATCTACTGCATCTGCAAATTTATGATAATTCAGCCCCTGATAATCATACATCATATTAATTGTTGTCGGCTTATCTGATCCGGCATCACGAATGGCTGTTATTTCATGATGTACGAAATCTACTGTTCTATCTGTAACAAAACGCTTCCAGTCGAGATTTAATCCGTGAAGCGTATTTTCTCCTCTGCTTGAAGGACTTTCTATCTGTTCAAAGCTATCATAGATATGACTCCAAAATGCTGTTGCCCAATTAAAATTTAATGTTTCAATTGTTTTATATTTTTTCCTCAGCCACTTACGAAATTCTTCCTGACATAAAGGGCAATGACATTCCCCACCATATTCATTTGAAATGTGCCATGCAATCACCCCTGGATGAGCTCCAAAGCGTTTTGACAATTCCATATTGATTTTTCTTGTTTTCTCCCTATAAACAGGAGACGTATAACAATGATTGTGTCTTAATCCATAAAGATTTCTATTACGCGCTTCATCCACACGTAATACTTCCGGATATTTATCTGACATCCACTTTGGTCTAGCACCTGATGGCGTTGCGAGAATGACAGATATTCCATTTGCATATAATTTGTCAATAATTTCTTTCATCCAGTCAAATTCGTAAACACCCTCCTGTGGCTCCAGCATTGACCATGAAAATATTCCTAAAGACACTTCATTAATATGCGCTTTTTTAAAATACGCAATATCTGTCTCTAAAATTTTAGGATCATAAAGCCACTGCTCCGGATTATAATCTCCACCATGTAATAATCTGTTTAAATACTTTTCCTCCATAGTACCCTCTCTTTCTTATGTTAAAACTATTTCTCCTGAAATAGTTTTAACATAATTCTTACCCATTATCAATTACCATAGCTTTGTGCTACT
>CAYYZV010000144.1:0-5949 GCA_964476275.1 uncultured Roseburia sp. | reverse complement strand
TATGGATCCAAATGAAATTTCAGTATGTGAAAGAATGATAATGAAAGTATTGTGGGATGCAGAAGAGGATTTAGACCTGATGACTGTAACAGCTCGGGTAAAGGAAGAATTCGGCAAGGTGTGGAAGCTTCAAACTGTAGCTACCTTTATGACACGTTTACAGAAGAAAGGTTATATTGATATTTATCGTATCGGCAGATATTCTCATTATCATCCGTTAGTAGAAAAGAACGATTTTAAAATGAGTACAGTGTCAGAGAATATCAAATTTTTCGATAAGGGAAGCGTAAGCGCATTTGTCTGTGGTTTATTCGACAATGTGAAATTAACACAGGAGGATAAGGATAAAATTCGTAAGAAGATAGATGAGTTGGATTAGTCTTCTTGGTGAATGCTTCTTTGCTGTGCTGGTGACCAGCGCAACAGGAAGTATCATGCTCCTTATTTGGTTTCTCTGTCGAAATTTTCTGCAAAATAAGAATCCGAAGCTCGTATACTATATGCTTCGCTGGGTAGTAATGATGTATATACTGCCAATTACCTACCTTGCTATTAAAAATCATTATGAAGCCGGTTATGTACAGGACATACAGGGCGCAAGGAAAATGTTGTTTATCGTAGATATGAATAACATTTTGTATCAGGGATTAGCAATGGTGTGGCTGATGGCAACAGTGATGGTTAGTGCGGTTTTCCTGAAAAACGAGATTGGGAAAGTTCTTGTCTGCAAAAACAATTTTGATGATGGGATGTCTTTGACACAGACTGAGTTTGAACGCATAAAGGATGTATTAGGAATAAAAGGCAAAGTGACCTTGCTGCGTAACGATACGCCGGGTCAGTGTTCTCCTTTTGTAACCGGTATTTTGAATCGGAAGGTAGTAGTTCCATTTGGAGACTATACCGAAAAAGAACTGAAGGTGATTCTCTATCATGAATTGACACATATCAAGAAAGGTGATGTGTTGTTTCGATATCTGGCTATGTTTGCAATCGTGATAAACAGCATCAATCCTATTTCGTATTTGTTATGGGGTTCGATATTGCTGTGGAGTGAAGCGGATTGTGACGCCAAAGCGTTAGATGCTTTGGAGAAAGAGGGTATCAGAAAGCATGATTACTATGATGTGATATGGGAAATTTTTGAATCCGGTCCAAGAGACTCGGCTTTGCTGAATTATCCAATGCTGCTTAGTGCGTCGGAGAGTTTGTTTAGGAGAATGGAAATTATGAAGAAGTACAGAGTGAATATGAAGAAAATGGCAAAGTCAGTGACTTTTGCTTGGTTAATGGTATTTGCAATCTTTAGTAGTGTAACAGCACATGCAGCAGGAATTGGGATTGCTGAGGCGAATGATGAGATGTTGAGGGAGAATCAGGTAGTAGATTATTGTGCAGATGTAACTGCTGATAATTGGTCTGAGGAAATGACAATTGAGCCAAGTGATGCAGTAAATATTGTATATATCAATGATGGAATCATGACATTGGGTAGTGGATCTATTGATTGGAATGTACCAGTTGGAACCAGATATGTGACATCTTCTATTTATTTAACAAAAGGAACCATAGTTCAGGTTGCTTGTACAGCATCACCAGATGATTGTCTGTATTGGTTTGGCATTATGCATCCATCCAGTGCTGTTAGTGTTGTAGAAGGTACAGGATATGGTTCAAATGGTTTTACAATTCCATCGAATGGATATTATCGTGTACTTGTAGAAAATCGCGGCAGTGTAGAGCTTCATGTAATGGGCAGTTATATGTACTAATTCATAATTTTTAATATAAAATGTAATTTATTGTTCTTGTTTACAGAGCTATCAGACACTTGCTGTCGGATAGCGAAAGAACATGATTCAGGAGTTGATTTCTGCTTTGCGGAGCAAATTTTCATGCAGAAATCAATGTTACTGAGAACGGAGTGAACAGTAACAATTTATTTCCCCAGTCCGGGCAATGCCTGGACTGGGGATTTCGTTATATATTTTGTGGTGTTCAAAGATTTTGGGAATGCTGGAGAGTGTATAAAAGCAGGAGTGCCGGTATTGGCACTCCTTTGCTGTAATTTCTTATTTTAAATCATCCATAGTCATGCATGGAAGTTCTTTTTCTTGTCTTAGCTGCTTATCGTTTGTAAAAAACATATCACATTCACTAATAATAGCAGTTGCAATTTGTAAAGCATCCATCGCCTTAAAGTTTTTATATTGACCTCTTATGTTCGCACCTTGTTCTGCAATTTTGGGATTTATATTCACTACTTCAATATTCATGTATTCAATAAATTTCTTGAAATTATCAGCCAATTCCATTTTTCCACTACTGTATGGAAACACAAGATATTCCTCAATCGTAATGGCAGAAGTTACAAGTTGAATATTTTCATTCACACATTTTGTAAAGAATTTTTTAATGGAATCCATATATAAGTAACTGTTTTCCAAATAATAGATAATTGGTGCCGTGTCAACAAATACGCGTTTAAATTCTGTCATTATCTCTTGACTCCCTTATATAAGAATCTGCATTTTGGCCTCGTTCTGTTGCTGGCATGACAAACTGCTCGAGATTAATGTTATTTTCTTCTTCGGTATCTAACTCTCCGATAAGTCCGTTTACACCACGCATAATCTGAATAACAAAAGTCAATTTATCTTCTGGTATTTTTTCCAGCATTTCGATAGTTTCTTTTCTAATCGCTGTCATAAAGAGTACCTCCTTTTACGATGTTTGTATTAATATTAGTAGTGTACACAATTTTTATATAGGCGGTGATTAAAAATTACCGCCTGCGCCACACGCGGTCACGAAGTGACAAGTTCCTTGTTCGCGTGTGTGCGCATCCCCCGGAGGGCTATATATGAGGCGTAGTTTTTTATCGCTGAATATATAGATATCTATTTGATTTTATTTTAGGTCAATTAGCGTTGAAAATCAATACCCATACATTGCGCGAATCGCACAATGTATGGGTATTGATTTTTTAGCATTTCTCCGGTTCCGGATATTCTACTCCCTGTGTATCAACAGTCACTTTTTTCATAACGCAGCCAACAACTGGTCTGTCCATATAGTCTGTAGGAATGGCAGCGATTTCATTTACCACATCCATACCTTCGATTATTTTACCAAAAGCAGCATAAGAACCATCTAAGTGTGGAGATGTTTTGTGCATGATGAAGAACTGTGATCCGGCAGAGTTTGGATTCATAGCTCTTGCCATGGATAATACACCTTCTGTATGCTTTAAGTCGTTCTGGAAGCCATTCTGGTTAAATTCACCCTTGATGCCGTAGCCAGGACCGCCCATGCCGTTTCCGTCCGGACATCCGCCCTGAATCATAAAGCCTGCGATAACGCGGTGGAAAATAAGACCATCGTAGAAGCCCTTGTTTACTAAGCTGATAAAGTTGTTTACTGTATTTGGAGCGATTTCAGGATAAAGCTCCGCTTTCATGATTGTACCATTTTCCATTTCAAATGTTACGATTGGATTTGCCATAATTGTTCTCCTGTTCTAAAATGTATTTAGTGAAAAAGGATAGCTTGACTTTTCACACTAAAATACATCATAGCTTAAAAACAGCATTTCGTAAAGAGGAAGGTTTCAGAACAAAAATGAAAATGGTTATTTGGGAGCTGCCGAAAAAGCAGACCGATTACATAATAGAAAACTGCAAGGAACAGTTTCTTTCCGGTGACATTCGTATCATGGAGCCGGAAACAGCAAAAAGTGTTTTGGCAGAGATAAGCAGTGGAAAACAGAGTGCGAAAGAGATTTTGATGATTTCTGAGAATCCAAAGATTCTGGCAGAGGCAGCAGGTGCAGGAATGGCAGTGGCTGCTTATCAGGAACCGGGAACATTTGGCGAGATGGAATTTCCACCAGTGGATATGGTGGTGGAAGGTTTCGAAGAAATAGATTATGAGTTTTTAAAACGAATTTATCAGAGGCATCACAGGATTCCATGGACGATATTAGAAACAGAACGGCTTATTGTACGTGAACTGGATTTAAAAGATTTGGACGATTTGTTTGAGCTGTATTCTTATGACGGCATGACGGATTATATGGAAAAATTATTTCCGTATGAAGAGGAATATCAGTACCAGAAAGCCTATATTGAAAATATGTACCGGTTCTTTGGGTATGGAATGTGGCTGGTTTTTGAAAAAGAAAGTGGAAAGCTGGTTGGCAGAGCGGGCGTGGAGCATAGAGAAGAACTGGATGGCGAATTAGAACTGGGATATGCGATTGGCAAACCTTTTTGGGGCAGGGGCTATGCGACAGAGGTATGTCAGGCGATTTTAAACTATGTCCGGGAAGAATTAGGGTTTGAAGAGATATCCGGTCTGGTAGAACCGGAGAATAAAATTTCTGTTTATTTGCTGGAAAAGCTGGGTTTTTCACTGGAAAAAGAATTGGTATTAGAGGGCAGATATTACAAAAAGTATAAAAAAACATTCTAAAATGGCGAGAAATGCCATTCATACAATGATTAAGCGTTGCTTTTTGGCAGAAAATAAAATATAATATGTAGATACAATTTTGTAACTAAATAATTACTAATTTTCGATAAAAGAGAGAGATGAGTATGGAAGAGTTTTCTGCAAATCAAATCGAACAGAAATTGAAAAAGATGAAGGAATTTGAGAGCCCGGAGGTTTTATACGACGAGCTGATTTCTAGTGTGCGCAAATATCACCCGTCTGCCGACATAACACAGATTGAGAAAGCATACCGTATTGCTTATGAGGCCCATGACGGGCAGGTTCGCAAATCCGGTGAGCCTTATATCATCCATCCGCTGTGTGTTGCCATTATTCTGGCAGATTTGGAGCTGGATAAAGAGACGATTGTAGCAGGTCTTTTGCATGACGTTGTAGAAGATACTGTTATGACGGATGAAGAGATTAAAAAAGAGTTCGGTGCGGAAGTTGCCCTATTAGTAGATGGTGTTACTAAATTAGGACGGTTGTCTTATGATGCGGATAAAGTAGAGGTTCAGGCAGAGAATCTGCGTAAGATGTTTCTTGCCATGGCAAAGGATATCCGTGTTATCCTTGTAAAGCTTGCGGACCGTCTGCATAATCAGCGTACCATGCAGTATCAGAAGCCTGAGAAACAGAAGGAAAAATCCCGTGAAACCATGGAGATCTATGCGCCAATTGCTCAGCGTCTCGGTATTTCGAAAATTAAGATAGAGCTGGATGATTTATCCTTAAAGTATTTAGAGCCGGAGGCTTACAAGGATTTAGGGGCACAGATTGCTCAGCGCAAGAGTGCAAGAGAGGAATATATTTGTTCTCTTGTAGAAGAAGTAAAGAAGCATATCGATGAGGCAGGGATTAAAGCTGAGATTAGCGGACGTGCAAAGCATTTCTTCAGTATTTATAAGAAGATGAAGAATCAGGATAAGACACTGGATCAGATATATGATTTATTTGCGATTCGTATTATCGTAGATTCTTTGAAGGACTGTTATGCATCGCTGGGTGTGATTCACGAAAAATATCTTCCGATTCCGGGACGTTTTAAGGATTACATTGCGATGCCAAAACCGAATATGTATCAGTCATTGCATACGACATTGATTGGTCCATCCGGTCAGCCGTTTGAAATACAGATTCGTACAAAAGAAATGCATCGTACGGCGGAATATGGTATCGCTGCCCATTGGAAATATAAAGAAGCAAACAATGGGGTAGAAACCCGCACTACTGTTACAGAAGAAGAAAAGTTAAGCTGGCTTCGCCAGATATTGGAATGGCAGCAGGAAATGTCAGATAATAAAGAGTTTATGAGCATGCTAAAAAGTGACTTGGATTTATTTTCTGACGCGGTATTCTGTTTTACACCGTCAGGGGATGTAAAAAATCTTCCGGCAGGTTCGAATCCGATTGACTTTGCTTACAGCATTCATTCTGCTGTCGGCAATAAGATGG
>CAYYZV010000143.1:0-5955 GCA_964476275.1 uncultured Roseburia sp. | reverse complement strand
CATTACGGTAATCCTTCGGGAATAATGGTCTCATTGGACGGTCAATTACACGTGAAGTAAGAATTGCATTTTCAGATGCTTTTCCTTCTCTCTTATTGAAACCGCCTGGTATCTTACCTACGGAATACATTTTTTCTTCATATTCTACACTGAGTGGGAAAAAATCGATACCATCTCTTGGTTTTACTGATGCTGTAACAGTTGATAAAACTGTTGAATCGCCGTATTTTACTAATGCTGCGCCGTTTGCCTGTGCACATACTCTTCCAATATCTACCGTAAGAGTTCTGCCTGCAAGTTCCATTGAAAAACTTTTAAACATACTTTTCTCCTTAATACTATTATTTAAAGCAGGAGTCCCGAAACTACTGAAATATACACGAAATTACATTTCATGTATATTATCAAGATAATACATGTACATTTCAGTGGTCTCGGATTACAAACTCCCACTTAATACCTATCTGAAAATAGAGCGGCTGTTCACCGCTCTATTTCATACACTTATCGTGAATTATTTTCTTAATCCTAATCCTTCAACGATTGCACGGTATCTTTCGATATCAATCTTCTTTAAGTAAGCTAATAAACCACGTCTCTGACCTACCATTTTAAGAAGACCTCTTCTTGAGTGGTGATCATTCTTGTTAGCTTTTAAGTGCTCTGTTAATTCATTGATACGCTCTGTTAAAAGTGCGATCTGAACTTCTGGTGAACCTGTGTCATTTGCTGTTCTGCCGAATTTGTTAATAAGTTCTAATTTTCTTTCCTTTGTAATCATTGTTATGATCCTCCATATATTTTATAATCGCCCTGAAAGTATGATACTCAGTAAAGGGTCGGAGTGTCCAAATACCGAATACGGGCTAAACTCATACCACAGCATTATATCATAGGAAATTAGTCTTGTAAATCCCTAATTTATAATATTTTTATTCTGTTTTTATATAAAATCGTCTTTCCAAATATATAAAATAGCGTCATGTTTTCATGACGCTATCAATATATTAATCATTTAAAATACGAACATATTTTACAGGTGTACGATATTTGTAACCGGAAATACGAATACCTGTTTTTGGTGAACTTGCATGAACAACCTGTCCACCGCCAATGTAGATCGCTACGTGGTTGATACTTGAACCATTACTATAGAAGATTAAATCTCCCGGTTTTAATTCACTTTCAGAAATCTTTGTACCACTGTTTGCCTGTGAACCGGAATGATGTGGCAATGAATAACCATAATTTTTAAATACGCTTAATACAAATCCGGAACAATCAGCTCCTTTTGTTAAGCTTGTACCACCCCAAACATATGGATTTCCTACAAACTGACATGCATATTCTACTAAATCAAGACGGACATCCGATACACCAACACCATATCTTGCTTCTGTCATTGTCAACGCTCCCGGAAGCACGTCCTTCACCTCTGCATAATCAGATGAAACATAGCCTTCGTCGCTGTCAATTGCTACTTTAAGCCAGCCATCTTCGTATCCAACAAACTCTAATTCTTCGCCTGTTGAAACAGTTGTAATAATAGAGCAATCTGTATTTGGTTCTGTTCTTACGTTTAAAGAATCTGTAAGAGAAACCACTACCGTACGAACCAATGTTTCTGCCAAAGCCTTTGCTTCATTACCTGTAATAATATACTCAGCTTTTACATACCCTGTAACCTCACCAGAAGAAATCTGATACCAGTCTCCCTCTGTTGCAAGAATTTCACAAGCTGCATTCTTTGGCATTTTTCCGACCATTTTAGAATCTGTTGTTGCAGATTCACGTACATTTAAGTTTCCGCTTTCTACCTGAGCGATACCTAAATTCTTAAATCCAAAAACTTCCTGTTCTTCCAGTACAGCAGCAGTAACTTCATTTACTGTTTCAGAAACAGATGCTGTATAAACTGCTTCATCCATAGATTCAGATAATGCAGTAAAAACACCCGCTCTCATTGTCTCATTTGAAACCTCGGTTTCGATTGCAGCACAGACACCACCTCTGACAGTTCCTGCGTTGACTGTTTTTCCTGCTATATGATTATTTGAAACTGCAGTAGAACCAATACATAATGATGTTACGATGATTCCCAATGCACAAATATACCTAAACTTCATGTGACCTCCTGTTATATTTACAACTCTCACTCTAACCATAATCAGTATAGCAAGCGTTTTTAACATTGTCAACATAATCTGTAACATATTTGTAATATTTTAGACATGATACGTAAAATAATATCTCGCTTCCTGCACATCCAAACGCATTTGTTCCAGCAGACTCTCTAAATTTGGAAACTTTCGTTCCTCTCTGATTTTTTTAATAAATGTAACAATCACAACTTTATCATAAACATCCTGCTTAAAATCAAAAATATAAGTTTCAATCCCGACCGGATTTTTTCCTTCAATTGTAGGTTTACATCCTACATTTGTAATTCCATGATATACAATTCCATCAATTGTTACTTTTGTAATATATACACCAAATACCGGCAGCAGCTTGTTCTCCGGCGGAATCAGATTAATAGTCGGAAAACCGATTGTTCTTCCAATGCGGTTTCCATGTTTTACCACGCCTGATACAAAGTATGGATAACCAAGCAATTTATTTGCCTTTTCGATACGTCCTGCTGATATTTCTTCCCGCACATAAGTACTGCTGATATCTCTTTGTTCCTCTTTCATCTTTGGAAAAATAATTGCTTCATAAGAAAGTTTTTCTGATAATTCCTGCAGCATCTGATAATTTCCGCGTCTGTTATGTCCAAAGCAAAAATCATCACCCGCCACAATACATTTTACAGAAAGCTTCTCTACCAGCATTTCTACAAAATCTTCCGGCTCCATGTTCATAATTTCCGGAGTAAACGGACATTCTATCAGATAATCTATCCCAAACGAATTAAACATATGCATTTTTTCTTCATTTGTAGTTAAAACTTTAGATTCCTCTGAAGCTATCACTTTTTTGGGCGGAATGTCAAACGTAAAAATAACAGTCGCCAAACCTTCCGCTTTCTTTTTCATCAATTGTTCCAATAAAAGCTCATGTCCTCTGTGAATCCCATCAAATTTTCCAAGAGAAATCACTGTTGGTTCTTCAATTAAAAATTCCGTTGTATTTTTAATATATTTCATTCTTCTAAAAACAATTTTACCGGCTTATAATCTTTACGCGGCTTGTCATATTCATATATGCCAATAAAATGCCCTTCTTCATCATATATTCTAATTGGCTGTATCCTGTACTCTGCTGATGTCTCTCTAAACATGAAATCTGTCAGCCTGTTTCCATTATACAGCATTTTATTATATTCCTTCATGACAACTGCCTCTTTATATTTCAAAAAAACAGAATCTACTGATTTAACAAATGGAAATAACTTCGCATTCCACTCTTCCTTAGGAATCCCTTCTGTATATTCCTTCACCAGTGCCTCCAGTTCAGACAGTTTTAATGCATCTTCCACATAAAATTCCGACACTTTGGTACGAAGCAGGCTTTCCATACAGGCTCCGCAAGAAAGCTTTGCTCCAATATCTTCACATAACGTCCGGATATAGGTTCCTTTTGAACACTTCACCCGCATCGTTACCCGTGGCAGCTCCATGCTCAGGATTTCTATTTCATAAATTGTTACCGGCCTGGCTTTTCGTTCTACTGTTTTACCAGCTCTTGCCAAATCGCACAATTTTTGTCCGTTTACCTTCAAGGCAGAATACATAGGCGGAATCTGCATAATATCACCTGCAAAGCTTAAAACTGCTGCCCGAACCTCTTCTTCTGTGACCTTCACTTCATGTTCTTCTAAAACTGTCCCCGATATATCCTGCGTATCTGTTACTTTCCCCAAAAGCATGACTGCCTTATATTCTTTTCTTTTTTCAGTCAACAGTTCACACACCTTTGTAGCTTTTCCAAAACACAGTGGCAGCACTCCTTCTGCATCCGGGTCAAGTGTCCCTGTGTGCCCTATCTTTTTTTGTTTAAAAATGCCTCTTGCTTTTGCTACCACATCAAAAGAGGTAAAACCCTTTTCTTTATATACATTAATAATTCCATGTATCATATTTATAACCACAACAAGAGGCGAATTTTTTCGCCTCTTATCCCTTCATTTTATACCAATGTCCTTCTTGATTCCATTGCTTCTTCTACTTCTTTTACAAGCTGATTCACAATCTCTTCCGGATTTCCATTCATCGTCAGACCTGCTGCCCGTTTATGTCCGCCGCCGCCATGTTTTACAGCAATTACCGATACATCTACATATTCCGCAGAACGGCAGCTGACTTTATATTCATTTTCTCCGGTCTGATATACAAACAATGCTGTTTCTACCCCTTTTGTAGAACGGAGCTGGCTTACAATGCCATCTAAATCTTTTAAATTAGTATCACAGGCATCCATATCTTCCTTTGTAATAATCGCAGAAATACAGGTTCCATCTAAGTGCAGTCTGCTCTTCATAAGTGCTGTTCCCAAAATTTTATTCTGCTGAAACGTTTTCATAAAAAAGGTTTCACTGACAATTTTCGGATAATTAATCCCACATTCCATCAAAAAGCCCGCTGCTTCCATCGTAGACTTCCCTGTACACGAATACTGGAATACACCTGTATCATGCACGATTCCTGTATAAATACACTCTGCAATTTCTTTCGTAATCCGTTCTTTCGGAATCAGATTAAAAATCAATTCTGACGTTGAGCTGGCTTCTGGCACTACATAGTGATATTCACCAAACATCGTATTACTGATATGATGGTCAATATTAAGTGTATGTTCTGCACTTTCAAAATACTTCTGTGATTCACCCAGCCGTTCTATATCTCCGCAGTCTAAAACCATAAATAATTCATAGCAAATATCGAGACTACGATCCGATTTTATTTCTTTAGATCCGCTTAAAAACTCAAATACATTTGGTATGGAATCCAGATACAAATCTACCTGAATCTTCGGATAATATGTTTTGATATAATTATAAGCTGCAAGGCAGGAGCCCACACAGTCTCCATCCGGCTTCATATGACCGGAAATGGCAACTGTGTTCACTTCTGCTAATAATAAATCTAAATTTATCATTCCTATTCCTCTATATCATCTGCTTCGTCTCGGTTTGGCATATCCTTTGTCACATCATTAATCATTTTAGACATTTTTACACCATATTCAATCGACTGGTCTAAGATAAATGTAATCTGAGGCGTGTTTCTAAGATTAATGCCTCTGGCTAATTCTCTGCGGATATAGCCTTCAGCACTCTTTAATCCCGCCAGCGTATTTTTCTGTGATTCCTCATCACCCAGCACACTAATATATGCTTTACAGGTTTTTAAATCCGGAGCCACTTCAACCGCTACCACACTTGTCATAGGATTGATACGTGGGTCCTTTATTTCACCGCGAATGATATTAGAAAGTTCACGCAATACCTCACCGTTAATACGAGTATTTTTTATACTATTCTTTCTCATAATCCTCCTTGTTTTGCGAAGCAAAATCCGAACCCTCTGGTGATGAGAGGATTTTGCCTCCTTGTTTTAACTGCTTCCTAGCGAGGTACCTCAACCATGATATAAGCTTCTACGATATCAAATTCAGCAATATCGTTAAATCCTTCAAATACAAGACCACATTCATATCCGGTACGAACTTCTTTCACGTCATCTTTAAATCTCTTAAGAGATGCTAAGTTTCCTTCGAAAATCTGTGAACCTTCACGGGTAATACGTACCTTGCAGTTTCTCTGGAATACACCATCTAAAATATAAGAACCTGCGATATTACCAACACCGGAAGCCTTAAATATCTGACGAACTTCTGCATGACCGATTACTTTTTCTTCAAATACAGGATCTAACATACCCTTCATAGCAGCTTCCACGTCTTCGATTGCCTGATAAATTACCTTGTATAATCTTACGTCTACACCCTCTT
>CAYYZV010000142.1:2289-5955 GCA_964476275.1 uncultured Roseburia sp. | reverse complement strand
TTTTTCCCATATATCCGTATTTTAACACACTGATATTCCTCCCACAATGTAAAAATTACTGTAAAATTCTTTACACAAAGAATAATTTCTAAAAATCAATCAAGGGAATGTTCCCATAAAATCGACTTGAAACATTCCCCCTCTTCTATTTTTATTCTATTGACCACACAAACCGCTCTATTTTGTTACTACCGTATGTACGGTTGATTTACTAATCCCAAAATGCTTTGCTGCCTTGCCTCTAAATACTATTTCCTCCACCAAACCAACTATGATGAATTTTACAGCTACGAAACCCAAAACAGCATCTTCTTTGAAAATTAAGTCTGAATATCCCTATGTATCTGTAATAGTTGTCCAATATATGATAAAACCAATAAGAATATATCGTTACAATTCACACACCCACGTCAATCACTTGCTGATTGACGTGGGGAGAAAGCGTAAATAGAGCCAAAGCGACACCCATTTCGCTGAAAGCGACTTTAAATATGGGTGTCGCCAGTTACTTTTGCACCTTAGCTGGCTAAGGTGTGAAAAGTAACAATATATCAGTTTATTATAAGAACTTAATGTATTTATCTTGCAACTGCTCCATTATATATTGTATAATACTACATGTACATATTTCATTTAGAATACATTTAAAAGGAGACACATTCTTATGGGCAATGCATTGGCAAAAAAAAATGATACAACTATAGCAGAAACGATTCGGCGTACTTTACGAACAGCGTTTATGCTAATTCTTGGAGTAGTAATTTTAATAGCAGTGAGCCTCTTTCTATTTACCAGATATACTGCTGTAGTTAACAGTGCCGGAATTGTCCGAGGTGGCAGTCAACGAGTTATAAAACAGGTTATTGCCGGTGCAGATGAATCAACAGCACTTGCTACAGTTGAATCTACTCTTTCAAAAATAGGTGACCAAATGCATCTTGGAAACTTTCCTAAAAGCAGGGACGAGGTAGAAGATTATTGGAATAAGACAATTAAACCTGACATTGAAGAATTTAAGATAACTAAAGATTATACTACTCTTTTAGAAGATAGTGAGACTTTGTTTGGAATGACAAATCAGATGGTAAATGATGCCCAGGCACTAGTAGACGTTCTGGCAGTTATTCTTTATGTTATATTGGCAGTATTTTTAATAGTATGTTTTTTGATATTTAGAAATATATCTGTTATCTTTAGCGATAGTGTAGCTAAACCGATTAGCGAATTGGAGGGCAGCCTTAATGAACTGGCAGAAGGTATCCTTTCAAAAAAATTTGTATATGAGAAACAGGACGAGATTGGAAGATTATACAAAATTTTAAATGATATGAGAATAGGAATTCTGTCTTATATACAGGATATTGATAAGAATCTAAGTGTTATGGCAGATGGAGATTTAGTATCTAGCAGTGATATGAATTATTTAGGTGATTATGTGCCTATTCAGCGTAATTTGGAACATATAAGAAACAGCCTTTCAGTAGAATTTAAGAGCATGGATGAACAGGCTGATCAGGTTGCCTTGGCAGCTGAAGAAGTAGCAAAGGTATCACAAAGTCTAGCGGATGGAGCTGTTAATCAAACTGATAGTATTCAGACTTTACAGACGAAAATCAGACTTACTTTGGAAGAAAATACAAAGGTTGATACTTTTGTGGAAGAAGCCAGAAAATCTAGTAATGGTACAAATCGAAGCGTTGAATATACTAGAGGTCAAATGGATAAAGCTGTTGTAGCAATGAAGGATATCAGTAAGGCATCGGAGGAAATTAGAACGATTGTGGAAGCTTTGGATGGTATTACTTCACAAACGAGCTTGCTATCATTGAATGCTTCTATTGAAGCTGCTCGTGCAGGAGAAGCTGGCAGGGGATTTGCTATAGTTGCAGAAAATGTGGGTAAACTTGCAGAAGAATCAAGTAAGGCAACAGAAATGATTACAAGCCTGGTTGAAAATGCTCTTGATTGCGTTTTGAAGGGAACACAGATTGTTAATGATGCAGCAGAATCACTAAACGGAATCGCAGATAATACAAATACTGTAGATGAATTAATTAGTAAGTTAAATGAGCAAAGTAAGTTAGAGCATGAGCTTATGCAAGAGATAAATACTTTATCTATAAATATTTTAGATGTTGTTACAGACAATTCTGCAATATCCGAAGAGTGTGCAGCGTCATCGTCTGAGCTTACTACATATTCAGGAAATTTAAAGAAGAGCGTTGCAAAATTTGTTACAAATTAGAAGATAATTATGATTATTTTTTATGGAACTTGAAAAAATCCCCTGTAAAAGTATCTTAAGTAAGGATACTTTTACAGGGGATTTGTATTTATTCATTTTTATGATATTTCTTATTAATCGCTGCAATCTTTTGAGGTTCGCATTTTGGCCGGCGGTCATAAGTCAACAGTCCATTCATTTCCTGCTCTACATCCGTTAATTGTGTATAACAATATCCACATAAATCCGCAGAAGCCAACACAGCATCCACAATTCGTTCATAATCTGTCAAAAACTCTTCTTCGTTTCCAACAGATGTATAACCCCATGCATCCTCTCCTTCCAGTTCAAAACCAATTCCACCAAACTCTGTCAGTATGATCGGCTCACCTTTGTTTTCAAACCCTTTCGCATAAATATTCCATGATGCCGACGGCATTTCTATCAAATTCTTGCGGTCTGCAAGTGCTTCTTTATAACGCTCAAATTTTTTCGTCTCTTCCTTTTGTCCATGCGTATAATTGTGGATTCCGCAGATGTCCGTTTCTGTCATCTCCCATCCATCATTTGATATGACAAGTCTTGTATCATCAATTGCATGCAAAAAATGATACATCATCTGCGAAAAATGCTGCTGCATTGGGTTTTGATGCACATTTGGAATCCCCCAGCTTTCGTTAAATGGTACCCATACGACAATACTTGGATGATTGTAATCTCTTTCAACAATTTCTGACCATTCTGTCATTAAACGCTTTACTGCCTTTACATCATACATCACAGCCGCCGCACATTCACCCCATACAAGATACCCTAATTTATCTGCCCAGTATAAGAAAATCGGATCTTCCATTTTTTGATGCTTTCGGCATCCGTTAAATCCCATTTCTTTCGATAATTCAATATCATGTCTTAAATCCTCATCTGTAGGAGCTGTCAAAAGTCCCTCCGGCCAGTAGCCCTGATCCAAAACCAAACGCATATAATATGGTTTATTATTCAAATAAACCTTGCCATTTTCTTTATGTATTTTGCGGAATCCAAAATAACTTTCTACCCGATCCTGTATCTGCCCTTCTGAATCCTTCAGCATTAATACAACATCAAATAAACTTGGCGATTCCGGTGTCCACGCCCATCCATCATCATGAAAATTTGTCCTGAAAATGTGGTTCTGAATCAGATCCACATCCCACTTTAAGAGATTACTACGGCACTTGATTTCTCCTTCGCAAATCACTTCTCCCTTAAAGCTGATTTGATATGCAATGGAATCTGCTGCACTCGTTCCCTCTGCCCTACAGACAATACTTTCTTTTCCATCATCAAATAGGGATGTGAATTTCACATCTGATATGTATTTATGATTTACTTTTTCCAGCCATACCGTCTGCCAGATTCCACTTGAGCCGGTATACCAAATCCCTTTTGGCTTTTCTTCC
>CAYYZV010000142.1:0-2189 GCA_964476275.1 uncultured Roseburia sp. | reverse complement strand
CCCCTCCTCATCCTATCAATACTTTTTTTCCTTCAAATGCAAATCCATACTTACGGATTTTTTCTTTTGGTATTCCTTTTTCCACAAGAGCTCTTGCATACTGTTTTTCTTCTATCTGCAACAGAGCCGCTGCTACTGTATCTTTTAACGTTTCCTCATCTTCCGGATCATGTACTTTAAACTCTAAAATATAAGCATTATCCACAGCATTTTTCGGTTCTATCATCACATCATATCTTCCAAATCCGCTCTCTCGATTTGATGTTACTGTATATCTGCCATATAATTCTGCAATTAATCCAAGTACAAATCCATGATAAAATCGTTCCGGTTCTAAACCCGACGGGCGGTTTCCTGTATCAAAATAACTGAAAATATCCAGTGTTACGCGATTCATATATGCATTCATTGCTTTTTTATCGCCAACTAACATTGCGCTTACAAATTCACCATAATTTTCTCCGCTTCTTTCAAACCAGCCATTTACCATTAATAAAAACATCCGCTTTACTTCATAGTTGGTAAGCGCCAATTCATATATCGGAAAATTACTAGTTGTTACTTCCTCATCACGTTCCTTACTAATTACCTTTAAATAACCACTGGCAAGCAGAAGACTCCAAATAGCACTTTCCCTGTTATCTAATTGATTGTACACAATCTGCTCATCAATCGGACACTGAATACTTTCGTCTTTCAGTAATCTTTCAAAGGTTGTCTTGATTCGTTTACTGCCTTCACGAATTAATTTTCCTACAAGGCTATTGCTGCTTGTATTTGCCCAATAAGTTCCGAATGCACCTTTATCAAGAAAATTCAAAACAGACCACGGATTATAAATGTCTGTATGCGTTCCAAAGGTAAAACCATTATACCAATACTTCACTTTTTCTTTTTTACTTTCAAGCCCACACTCTTCTAACGCTGTGAAAACTTCCTGTTCTGTAAACCCAAAACTGTCTGCATATTTATCTGAAGTAGTCGTCACCACTTCCAAATTATTCAAATCTGAAAAAATAGACTCCTTACTAACCCTCGTAATTCCTGTCATCACTGCCCTTGCCAAATATGGATTTGTTTTAAAGGTAGAATTAAACATACTTCTGGTAAACGCAACTAATTCCTCCCAGAAACCATCTACATAAGCTTCCTGCATCGGTGTATCGTATTCATCAAGCAGAATAATCACCTTTTTTTCATGATAACGATACAAGAAATCACACAATTGATGTAATGCAGACGTTATATCACTGTCTCCAACATTCACATCCAGTACACGTTTAAAATACGCTTTATCCGCTTCCGTCAAAACATCACTTTCCAATAAAAAGTAATGTTTAATATAAATATTTCTTATAATTTCACAGATTTTATCTCGTGTGGTAGAGTAATCTCTTTCTTTTACTCTTGCAAATGACAAACTAATAACAGGATATGTTCCCTGTAATTTTTGATAAACTTCTTCTTCCCAAATAGACAGCCCCTCAAACAAATCTCCACGACCTGCATAATTTAGAGAAAAGAACTGTTCTAACATACTCATATTAAGTGTCTTTCCAAAACGGCGTGGGCGGGTAATCAAAGACACATCATCTCCACTCTCCCACCACTCCTTGATAAAAGACGTCTTATCTATATAAAAATAATTTCCCTCTCTTATTTTGTCAAAGCTCTGTATACCAATTGCTACTGTTCTCGCCATTCACAACCACACCTTTCTAATAGCTAATGAAAAATCCATTATACAAATGATTCTCTCATTAGTATAACGGATTTCATTTTAAATTACAATTTTCTTCCTCTAAAATACTATTTTAGTATCTAATAGCATTATAAGTTGCGATAAAACTTAAAATTTCCGAATTTCTTGCGGTAATCTGACTATTAACAACACCTATCGGAAAACCTAAACATATTGCTAATAATCTACCCTTATATAATGCCGCCCCTATTATATCAATAATTTTTAGGTCTAGTGGATATTTTTCCGGCTTAACCGGTTTCTGATATTGTCTAGCTACTCCAGACAACTGATTTTCCCTATATCTCAAATAACCTATACTCTTATCCAACGTATAGATAGCCTTTTCTAATTCCAATGCATATTTCAAGTAACCTCTTGTATCCATTTTCTACTTTTCCTCCTCTAATTTTGTATAAGACTCTTTATTTACACATATTTTAGTAAA
>CAYYZV010000141.1:0-5983 GCA_964476275.1 uncultured Roseburia sp. | reverse complement strand
ATTGACTGTTTTGCTCTGGACATTAGTTTCTTCCTCCTTAATATATTATATATTTGTTATTTCTCCGTCTGTCGACATGCCTGAAAATGATAGACTATCTGGCAGATTTCGACTTATTATTCATTTTAACATTTTATTTGTCGATTGTAAAGATTCCGAAGTGTACAAAACGAAGTGCAAGGTTTGGTACTTTTGCCGAAATGCATGTCCTTTATTCATTTTGTTTTGTACATTCTATTCCATATTATACCAAATAATTCCTATAATTTCCACGTAAAACAGTTGCTTTTCCGTATTTTTTTTAGTATCATACGAGGTGATGTCTATTAAATAATGAAACTTTTAATTTAGAGGAGATGAAATAAAATGATTAGTGCAAGTAATGTTACATTACGTCTCGGAAAAAAAGCTCTCTTTGAAGATGTTAATATCAAATTTACAGAAGGAAACTGTTACGGTATGATTGGTGCCAACGGCGCAGGAAAGTCTACTTTCTTAAAAATCTTATCCGGTCAGTTAGAGCCAACAAACGGTGATATTATTATCACTCCCGGCCAGCGTCTTTCATTCTTACAGCAGGACCACTTTAAATATGATGAATTTAATGTATTGGACACTGTTATCATGGGCAACAAACGTCTTTATGAAATCATGAAAGAAAAAGATGCCATTTACATGAAAGAAGATTTTACAGATGAAGACGGAATCCGTGCCAGTGAATTAGAAGCTGAATTTGCAGATATGGATGGCTGGAATGCTGAATCTGATGCTGCTACTCTTTTAAATGGTCTCGGTATCCCTACTGAAGAACATTACACAATGATGGCAGATTTACCAGGTGCATTAAAGGTTAAGGTTCTTCTTGCTCAGGCTTTATTCGGCAATCCGGATATCTTATTGCTCGACGAGCCTACCAACCACTTAGATTTAGATGCAATCGGCTGGTTAGAAGAATTCTTAATCAACTTTGAAAACACTGTTATCGTGGTTTCCCACGACCGTTACTTCTTAAATAAGGTATGTACTCATATCGCCGACATTGATTACGGCAAAATCCAGCTTTACTCCGGTAACTATGACTTCTGGTATGAATCCAGCCAGTTATTAGTAAAACAAATGAAAGAAGCCAATAAAAAGAAAGAAGAAAAAATCAAAGAATTACAGGAATTTATTTCCCGTTTCTCTGCAAATGCTTCTAAATCAAAACAGGCTACTGCCCGTAAAAAGGCTTTGGAAAAAATTGAATTGGATGAGATTCGTCCTTCCAGCCGTAAATATCCATACATCGACTTCCGTCCAAGCCGTGATATCGGTAACGAAGTTCTGACTGTAGAAGGTCTTTCTAAGACAATTGACGGTGTAAAGATTTTAGACAATGTATCTTTCATTGTGGGTCATAATGATAAGATTGCTTTTGTTGGCGGCAACGAGTTAGCAAAAACTACTTTATTTAAAATTCTTGCCGGTGAAATGGAACCGGATGCAGGAACTTATAAATGGGGTGTAACCACAAGCCAGTCCTACTTCCCGAAGGACAATACAGAAATCTTTGATACAGACCTTATCATTGTTGACTGGCTGACACAGTTCTCCGAAATCAAAGATGCTACTTATGTACGTGGTTTCTTAGGACGTATGCTTTTCGCCGGTGAAGATGGTGTAAAGAAAATGCGTGTACTTTCCGGTGGTGAAAAAGTACGTGTACTCCTTTCCCGCATGATGATTCAGGCAACAAACGTATTAATGTTAGATGAACCGACTGACCATTTGGATATGGAATCTATCACTGCATTAAACAATGGTTTAATCAAATTCCCTGGTGTTATCCTGTTTGCATCCCGCGACCACCAGGTAGTACAGACCACTGCCAACCGTATCATCGAATTCCTTCCAGACGGAACCTTCATCGATAAAGTTTCTACTTACGATGAATACCTTGAAAACGATGAAATGGCTCGTAAGCGTCAGGTTTACAATATGTCTGCAAGTGATGAAACTGATAACTAGGTTATTTAGCCCACGATTTTAAAATAAAATCGTGGGCTAAATAGCAATTTAGGTTGCAATGCGAACCTCCATCCAGGAGTAAATATCCTCATACACCACATCTTTATCTAATTCATTCAGGATTTCATGACGATCTTTTTCATATAATTTATAAGTAACGTCTTTCAATCCTGCCTTTTCATACATATGATATACCTTTTTCACACCTTCACCTAAATCTCCTACCGGATCATCCTGTCCCGATACCAGAAAAATCGGAAGCTTCACTGGTGTCTTTTTAACATTTTCCACCTGATTATCATAATAAACCATATCCATCAACATATGGAATCCATTTAATGTGAAAACAAATCTGCATTTTGGCTCGCCATAGTATTTTTTCACAACCTCAGCATCACGGCAAAGCCAGTTATTCTCCGGCTCTTTGCCATCCATATCGAACTTTTTGTATGGACCGCTAAATGTCAAAGAATTCACAAACTCACTGCGATGACGCCATCCAAAAATCTTTGCCATAAAACTGCACAATGTTTTTCCCATTTTAGACAAAGCATCCGGTACGCAGCCTGTCCCCATAACAATTGCTCCACACAAATTATCGTGATATACAGTCAAATATCTGCGAAGCAAATAGGACCCCATGCTGTGTCCCAGCATAAAATACGGTACATTTTTATTTTCCTTTTGAATCATTGTGCGCAGTGTATGCATATCTTTAATCAGAATATCAGCAGAATCTTTTTCTGCGAAATATCCCCAATCTGCCTGCGACTGTACAGAAGCACCATGTCCCAAGTGACTGTGCCCCACTACTAAATATCCCTTACTATTTAAATATTCTGCAAACGGCTTATAACGATCAATATACTCTACCATGCCATGGCTGATTTGCAAAATTGCATGATAATTTCCATCTGCCGGAATCCACTTTACAGCATCAATGGCTGTCTTTCCATCTGCTGACTGAAATGAAAAGCGTTCTTCTTTTGTCATGCCAATTTCCCCTTCTATCTATAATTACGAATAATAATCTGTATACTTTCCACTCCATTATACATATTTATTTCCGGATAGTACACTATCTGCATTAAAATTTTATTATTTTTTCCACGAAATGCTGCTTCCACTTCATCCGAGCCAAATTTTTCCCGATAATAATTCAAAAATCCTTCTACATCTCCAAAATATACAGCCGAAAGCCATTCTCCATATTGCGTTTCCAATGTTAATCTTAATACATTTTGATTTTTTCCGACAATGGAAGCTCTTTTTAGTTTTAAATCTTTATCAGCAAACTGTGGCTTTGTATTACTTTTTCCAAAAGGCTCCAGCAAATCCAACTCCCGTACAAGTCTTGCATCCGGATACCCTGCCGGCATCGCAATATCGATTTTAATCTTCGGAATAAAATCTTCTTCTGTTAGAGTGCACATTTCATTCAATGTACTTCGAAAAGCATCCAGATTTTCCTTTGGCATGGACAAACCTGCTGCCATTGGATGACCGCCGAATTTTGTAAAAAGTTCCTTACATTTGCACAATTCCTCATACATGGAATATTCTTCAATCGACCGCCCGGAACCCTTAATACCATCCTCAGAATCTGTCAGTACAAATACCGGTTTATGATATGCCTCTCTGATACGTCCTGCAATAATCCCCGCCAGACTTTCATGTGTATCCGGCAGATAAACCGCCAACACTTTATCCTCTTTTAATTCCTGCTCTACTAATTCCTTTGCTTTTTCTACACTTGCTGCCGTCATATCTTTTCTCTGAATGTTAAACTCAACCAAATCTCTTGCAATGGCAGCTGCTTTCTGCGGATCTTTTTCCATAAAAAGCTGTAATGAAATCCGCGCTGTATCTAACCGCCCGCTGGCATTGATACATGGTCCTAATACAAAGCCAAAATGATAAGCATTGATTTGCTCCGGCAAAAGCTTATTTTGAAAAATCAATGCTTTCATTCCCGGATTTTTTGTACACCTGATGCGTTTCAAACCTTCTTTTACAAGAATTCGGTTTTCTTCTACCAAATCCATAACATCTCCAACAGTTGCAAACGCTACATTTTCCAAAAGCTCATAGCTTTCTTCTACCGGAATATCAAACAATTCATATAAAACCTGCACCGTCTTCCACGCCACTGCTGCACCGCAAAGTCCTTTGAATGGATAATTACAATCGAATTGTTTGGGATTCACAATTGCATCCGCTTCACTTTTTCGATATTGTCTCTCTCCATTTACCTCTTCATAAGGAATCTCATGGTGGTCTGTTACCAGCACTGTCATGCCTAATTTCTTTGCATAGGCAATCTCTGAAATAGCAGCGATACCATTATCACAGGTAATAATCGTATCTACTTCATTCTCTTTTGCCAATGTAATCAAATGCTCATTGATTCCATATCCATCCGTCATTCTGTGTGGAATCTGCGTACTGACAATTCCTCCCGTCCGGCTGATGCCTTCATATAAAATATAGGTAGCCATGACTCCATCAATATCATAGTCCCCAATAATCTGAATCGTCTTTTGTTGTTGTATTTTTTCTTTTAAAATAGCACATAAACGGTCCACATCTTTTAACAGATGCGGATCGTTTAAATGCCTGATATCTCCTGACAAATACTGTTCAAATGCTTCTTCTGTCAGCACATCTCGGTTTCTTATTAGTCTTGCGGTAACCGGACTGATTCCAAATCGCTCGGAAAGTGCTCCAAAATCAGCTTTTTTATTTATTACAACCCATTTTTCCATGTGTCTTTCTCACTTTTTATCTACTTACTGTTTCAAAAAATTTCGTCTTGCGTGACTGCCTGTATCAGCTCATTTTATCGACAGCTTCTGTTATTATAATCGTTCTCTGAAATCACTTCAAGTTAATTCTGCAATTCGGGTCACTCCAACATAAATATCCGATATTGCATACCATGTTCGATAATCAATCACTCCTGTTACCGGCAGTCCAAAGACCTCCTGAAATTTTTCCACTGCTGCCTGTGTGGCCGGTCCGTAGATGCCATCCGGTGTAATCGCAGGTATTGCGGGATAAGCCCTTGAAATTCTTGCAAGCTGATTCTGCACCTGCCTTACCTTCGGCCCAGTTGCTCCAAGTCCTAAATCTTCTCTTGGCCAGGAGGCCGGAATTCCCGAAATCTGCTCCGCTGTGTTAATATACATGTTATTGCCATAATAATAGCGGATAATTTCAATTGTTTCATATCCCTGATCGCCTAAATATTTACTGCCCCACTGACTAAGCCAGTTGCTGCAGGTTACACGCTGACCATCACAGTACTGCGTCAAAATTGGCTGCGTAACATTTGGCCTTGACAGAAAATTCTGAAACATCTCATCTACAATATCAGAAATGCTTTGGAAAATATTTCTGCCATAAACAAATTTCTGGTCAAAGGCCGTTGAAGATGTAATCGTGAAATTATAGCCTTTTCCCCGGTACCACTCCGTATAGACACGATTCAATGTAAAAGACATAATAGCAAGAATATTTGCGCGTTTTGTACTGTCCGGCCAAGTAGCATAAATTTCACTGCTGGCTACGTTTTTAATATAGTCTTTGTAACGTACATAATAATTCGCTGCTGTTGGGTCTGTAGGCGCACCATCGTGTACCACGACATATTCTGGAATAACTACCCTGCTAAGTACAATTTCTCCAGACTCTGAAATCGGCTTAATTTCTGATTCTGGAATCTTTGGTGGGAAGTTGCCAAACAATGTATTTACCGGAATAGCGATTGTATCGATGCCGGATCCGGACGCTTCTTCCCGCGTGAGCCGAACTTTTTGCAGCGACAGCTGCTCCGGCAGCAATTGGATTCCCGCGATGGTGAATGGCCGGTATCCCGGCGCAGACACTTGAATCGTGTACTGAGCAAATGGCTGATTTTCGGAGGGCGACATAGAGTATTCAAGTGGAGGTGTATTAAGCGTAACTTCTTCGGACA
>CAYYZV010000140.1:0-6058 GCA_964476275.1 uncultured Roseburia sp. | reverse complement strand
ATAGGTTGTAGATTCCAATGGTGTGCCATATAAGCTGAAATCAATATTGTGTTTTGCTTTCCACTTTGCGCAGGCCGCATTTAAGTAACGCATCACATCTAATGCAAATGGTGTGCCTGCCGGATCTGTGTGAGATACGCCTTTCATGTATCTTACGCATTCACAAAGTCCTGCATAGCCAAGAGAAATGGTAGAATATCCATCGTATAACAGCTTATCAATTTTTTCTCCCTTTCCTAAACGTGCTAAAGCACCATTCTGCCAAAGAATTGGGGCTACATCAGAAGGTGTGCCCTTCAAACGATTGTGGCGCGCCATTAAGCCGCGGTAGCAAAGCTCTAAGCGTTCATCCATAATATCCCAGAACTTATCGATATCTTTACCGGAAGAGCAGGCTACGTCTACCAGATTGATGGTAACTACACCCTGATTGAATCTTCCGTAATATTTCTTGCCCGGAACGTAATTCTTTGCATTCGCATAGTTTTCTTTGGTTCTGTCTACAGTTAAGAAAGAACGGCATCCCATACAGGTGTAGCAATTTCCATCCTTTAACTTCTTCATCATCTTTTCAGAGATATAATCCGGTACCATTCTCTTCGCTGTGCAGGCTGCTGCCAGCTTGGTAAGTTCCCAATATTTCGTGCCTTCTCTGATATTATCCTCTTCCAGTACATAAATGAGTTTTGGGAAAGCAGGTGTAATATACACCCCATTCTCATTCTTAACGCCTAAGATACGCTGATGCAGCATTTCTTCAATGATAGCTGCAAGGTCATCTCTTAACTGGCCTTCCGGCACTTCATCTAAGTACATAAAAACGGTAATGAACGGAGCCTGTCCATTTGTTGTCATAAGTGTAATGACCTGATACTGAATCACCTGTACGCCGCGCTTAATTTCATCCTGCACACGAAGCTCAGCAATTTTATTTACGCGTTCTTCTGTTGGTTCAATTCCTGTTACTTCTAACTCTTCTGCTACCTGTTTACGGAATTTTTGACGGCTGACATCCACAAATGGCGCCAAATGCGACAGGGAAATACTCTGTCCGCCATACTGTGAGCTGGCAATCTGCGCAATTGCCTGTGTTGCAATATTGCAGGCTGTCGAAAAACTCTTTGGCGTATCAATCATCGTTTCGCTGATAACCGTACCATTCTGAAGCATATCCTCTAAGTTTACCAGACAGCAATTGTGCATATGCTGTGCAAAATAATCTGCATCATGGAAATGAATCAATCCTTTTTCATGCGCCTCTACGATATCTGGATCCAATAAAAATCTCTTAGTAATATCCTTGCTGACTTCACCTGCCATATAATCACGCTGTACGCTGTTTACCGTTGGATTCTTATTAGAGTTTTCCTGCTTTACTTCTTCATTATTACATTCTAATAAGCTTAAAATCTGCTCGTCTGTTGAATTAGATTTACGAATCAATGCTCTTTTGTAGCGATATGTAATGTAATTACGAGCTACTGTAAATGCCCTCTGATTCATAATCTGATTCTCCACCATATCCTGAATCTCTTCCACACTCGGAGAACGTTTCATATTACAGCAGGCATTCTCTACATTTTGAAGAATCTCCAAAATCTGATCCTCTCCCAGCTTTTCATAATCAAGTACACTTTCATTCGCTGATCGTACTGCTGCTTCAATTTTCTCGATATCAAAAGAAACCTCACTGCCACTTCTTTTAATAATTTTCATGCTTTTCTCCTTTACCACTAACTCTTCTGTCCCTAAAAGGCGACTATAATCCAGTATACAACATCTTGTGGCTTTGTCAACATCATTTACTAGATTGTGTGTGTAGAAAATTGCAAAAAAATGGCGCAAATCCAGTATTTGCGCCACCCTTAATCACTTTTACCAAAATTTCCCCCTGGAAATCGTTCATTTTTTCTAAGACTTATTTCCTATGTTTTTCATAACATATAGTAGTAGCATCCCCGTCTTCACCCACTAGATTTTGTATCATGGCATCTAAGTATTGATGCAGTTGCTGTTTGTCATTCTCACTAAAACCTTTTGTCAGCAGTTCTTCCGTCTCCCGAATATCCTGCTCCACCTGCCTGTACATCCTGTATGACAATTCCGTCAGCACCAGCTTTTTCAAGCGGGCATCATGCTCCACCGGTTCTCGTCTGAGCAAACCTCTTCGTTCCATAACAGACAGTATGTTAGATGCTGTTGCTCTTGAAATAGCAAACTCTGCTTCTATATCCCTTTGATAGATTTCTCTATCATGATTCCGATATAAAAAACCAATTGTAAACCGCTGCATACGGGTAAGCTCACCTGTCATAGATTCATTCTTTTGTTTTTGATGTTCCATGTGATTGTGAATCTGATTATGTAACAAACGCAGCTTATACCCTACATTTCCTTCCTTATTCAATGTATCTCCCATTTTTCCTCACATTCTGCGGCTCTACAGCAATTTCATCGTTACAATTCACACGCCAGCCAAGCTGACGTGCAAATTGTAACGTTTCGCAGGCTCATTTAAAGTTTTGCTACGCAAAAGGAACCTGCTCACACCTGAATCACTTTCTTTCGCAGCAAATCAGCAAGTGATTAGCTGCTCTCTGAACAGTAACATTTCATCCGTTATAAACTTTTTATTTCCTAATTGACATTGTAATTGTATCATGTATAATTATATTGTTAGCACACTAACAATCAAAAAGCAAGAAAAATTTAATAGAAAGGACGGATTATTTTATGCTAAAAACATTAGCAGGGCATATTAAGGAATACAAGAAGCCTTCTATCCTGACTCCATGTTTTATGATACTGGAAGTTGCGATGGAAATGGTTATTCCTTTATTAATGGCCTCAATCATCGATGACGGTGTCGAAGCCGGCAACCTGTCACACATTTTTATTATCGGCGGTGTAATGATTCTTGTTGCATGCGTCTCTCTTTTTTCCGGTATTATGGGCGGTCGTTTAGCTGCTGTTGCTTCTACCGGATTTTCCCGTAACTTGCGAAAGGCAATGTATGAAAATATTCAGACCTTCTCTTTTGCCAATATCGACAAGTTCAGTACAGCGGGCTTAATTACCCGTCTTACCACAGATGTTACAAATATTCAGAATGCATACCAAATGATTCTTCGTATGTGTTTCCGCGCACCTATTTCTTTAGTCTGTGCTATGGCGATGTCCTTTTTCATCAGCCCGAAGCTTGCCTGCGTCTATTTAGTGGCTGTCATTCTTCTTGGCGGCTGCCTTTGCATTTTAGTTCCAAAAGCACATAAATACTTCTCACAGGCATTCCCAAAATACGACGATATGAATGCTTCTGTGCAGGAAAATATTTCTGCTATCCGCGTTGTCAAAGCTTTTGTCCGCGAAGATTATGAAAAAATTCGCTTTACAACCACCAGTGAAAATATCAGTCAGATGTTCACAAAAGCAGAAAAGATTTTAGCTTTCAACGGACCTTTGATGCAGTTATCCTCTTATGGATGTATTATCATTATCAGCTGGCTTGGTGCAAAAATGATTGTTGGCGGCGAGCTTTCTACAGGTAACTTAATGAGTCTGCTTACATATTGTATGAATATTTTAATGAATCTCATGATGCTTTCTATGATTTTCGTTATGATTACTATGAGTGCTGCCAGTGCAAAGCGTATTTGTGAAGTTTTAAATGAAAAAAGTACCATTACAAATCCGGAAAATCCGGATTTCGAAATTCCGGATGGAAGCATTACCTTTGACCATGTAACCTTCCGTTACAATGATCATTCTGAACGTCCGGTATTAGATGATATTAATTTAAACATTAAATCCGGTGAAACCATTGGTATCATCGGCGGTACCGGAAGCTCGAAATCTTCTTTAGTGAATTTAATCAGCCGTTTATACGATGTAACTGAGGGGCGTGTTTTAGTTGGCGGCAAAGATGTCCGCAGCTACGATATGGATACACTTAGAGATGAAGTGTCTGTCGTACTTCAGAAAAATGTCCTTTTCTCCGGTACAATTTACGAAAACCTGCGCTGGGGTGATCCAAATGCCACGGACGAAGAGTGTCAATATGCCTGTAAATTAGCTTGTGCAGATGAATTTATCACACGCTTCCCAGATGGATATAACACTCATATTGAACAAGGCGGTTCCAACGTATCCGGCGGTCAGAAGCAAAGACTTTGTATTGCCAGAGCATTGCTGAAAAAACCAAAAATTTTGATCCTCGATGACAGTACCAGTGCAGTCGATACTGCTACAGACGCTAAAATCCGTAAAGCTTTTGCAGAAGAAATTCCAAATACAACAAAGCTTATCATTGCACAGCGTATTTCTTCTGTACAAAATGCAGACCGTATTATTGTTTTAAATGATGGTGTTGTAAATGGTTTTGGTACACATGAAGAATTGTTGGCAAATAACCCGATTTACCGTGAAGTTTACGAAGCTCAGACTTCCGGCAGCGGTGATTTTGATGAAGGAGGTGCAGCATAATGGCTCCAGGCGGACCAAGAGGCCCTAGAGGTCCTTTACCAAAAGTACAAAACCCAGGCAAACTTTTAATGCGTTTGCTTCGCTATATTGGTAAAAAATATGGCATTCACTTCATCATTGTTTTGATTTGTATTCTCGTTTCTGTACTTGCAAGTGTACAGGGTACGAAATTCATTCAAACCTTGATTGATGATTATATTATTCCTTTAACAAAACAGGCAAATCCGGACTTTTCGGAATTAGCGAAGGCAATTGGCAATGTTGCTATTTTCTATGCAGCCGGTATTATTGCTTCTTATGTGCAGGCACGTCTGATGGTTACTGTTACTCAGGGCGTGCAGAAAAGCCTGCGTAATGACTTGTTTACTCATATGGAAAGCCTTCCAATTAAATACTTTGATACACACCCGCACGGAGATATCATGTCTATCTATACCAATGATATCGATGCCCTGCGCCAATTAGTGTCACAGGCAATTCCGCAGGTATTTAACAGCGTTATCACAATTATAAGTGTATTTTCTATGATGATGATTTTAAGCGTGCCTTTGACCCTTGTAACGCTTGCAATGGTATGGCTTAATATTACTGCTACCAAAAAAGTCGGCGGCTTAAGCTCAAAATATTTTGTTGCACAGCAGAAATCCATCGGTGCTTTAAATGGTTATATTGAAGAAATGATGGAAGGGCAAAAGGTTGTTAAAGTATTCACACATGAAGATGAATGTATCGAGCAGTTTAATGAATTAAACGATAAACTTTTTGAAAGTGCAAACAATGCAAATAAATTTGGTAATATTTTAGGACCAATCAATGCACAGCTCGGTAACCTAAGTTACGTTGTTGTAGCCGCAGTCGGCGGTGCTTTGGCTTTAAGCGGCTTCGGCGGCTTTACAGTCGGTGGTCTTGCCAGCTTCTTAACCTATAATAAGAGTTTTAGTATGCCAATCAACCAGTTAAGCCAGCAGTTAAACAGCGTTATCATGGCTTTAGCAGGCTGCGAACGTATTTTTGCATTATTAGATGAAAAACCGGAAACAGATAACGGTTACGTTACTTTAGTAAATGTAAAACGCGACGGCGATGCGCTTTTAGAGACTCCTGAACGTACCGGACTTTGGGCTTGGAAGCATGTGCATCAGGCTGATGGCTCTGTTGATTATATTGAATTACAGGGTGATGTTACTTTTGACGATGTAGATTTCGGCTACACCGAAGAAAAATTAGTATTACACAATATTGATATGTTTGCCACACCTGGTCAGAAAATCGCTTTCGTAGGAAGTACCGGTGCCGGTAAAACTACGATTACAAACCTGATTAACCGTTTCTACGATATTGCAGATGGTAAAATCCGTTATGACGGTATCAATATTAATAAAATTAAAAAGGCAGATTTGCGCCGTTCTCTTGGAATTGTATTACAGGAAACCAACCTGTTTACCGGAACGGTTATGGACAATATCCGTTATGGTAAATTAGATGCCACTGATGAAGAAGTTTACGCAGCTGCAAAACTTGCAAATGCAGATACCTTTATCCGTCAGCTTCCAGAAGGCTACAACACAGTTTTAAC
>CAYYZV010000139.1:0-6058 GCA_964476275.1 uncultured Roseburia sp. | reverse complement strand
TTTTTATGCGTGTAGAAGAACGATTTTTAAAGTATGTTTCTTATTGGACAACTTCTGATGATGAGAATGAACAAATCCCTTCATCAGAACGTCAGTTTGATTTGGGAAAAGTATTAGAAAATGAATTAAAGGAATTAGGACTAGAAAAAGTTATCTTAACAGATCATTGTTATGTATACGGTTTACTTCCTGCTACTGCCGGCTATGAAGATGTCAAGGCATTGGGATTAATTGCTCACATGGATACTGCTCCGGATTTTTCAGGAAAAGATGTATGCCCTCAGGTAATTGAAAACTACGACGGCAATGATGTTCTTTTAAAAGGAACCGGCGCTTATTTAAAAGTTGCTGATTTTCCGGATTTAAAAACTTTAGTTGGAAAGACTTTAATCACTACTGACGGAACTACCCTGCTTGGTTCCGATGACAAAGCTGGCGTTGCCGAAATCATGACTGCTATTGAAGAAATCATATCTTCCGGCATGCCTCATGGTGATATTTGGGTTGGATTTACACCAGATGAGGAAGTTGGCCGCGGAGCAGATCTTTTTGACTTGGATTACTTCAAAGCTGATTTCGCCTATACCTTAGACGGCGGATATGAAGCCGAAGTTGCTTATGAAAACTTCAATGCTGCCAGTGCAGTTTTTCACGTGAAAGGTGTAAATGTTCACCCTGGTGAAGCGAAAGACATTATGGTAAATGCAGGTCTTGTTGCCTGTGAAATTCAGTCCCGCCTTCCGGAAATGGAAACTCCTTCTCACACAGAAAATAAAGAAGGCTTCTATCACCTGACAAGTATTTCCGGTGATGTGGCATCTGCAAAAGCTTCCTATATTGTACGCGACCATGACAAAACGATTTTCGAAGCACGTTTAAATACACTTCGTAAACTCGAAGCTGAAATGAATAAGAAATATGGTGAAGGTACTGTAACTCTTACTATCACACATTCTTACGCAAACATGTTAGAAATTATCGAGCAGCATCCATACACAGTTGATATTGCGAAGCAGGCAATTAAAATTATTGGATTAGAACCTTTATCAGCACCTGTTCGTGGCGGTACAGACGGTGCAAGGCTTAGCTTTATGGGACTTCCTTGTCCAAACTTAGGTACAGGCGGTTACGGATTCCACGGACCATTTGAACATGTAACTGTAGAAGGTATGAATACAGCAATTGCTATTATAAAAGAAATTGTAAAACTTACTTGCGAATTGAAATAAATTGTAACTGTTCAATATTTTTTACAATTATTATTCATCTTCTAAAAGAGGGGATTCTAAGTCAAAAAAACTCATAGATTCCCTCTTTCTTTTTGCTGCAATAAATCTACCAATCTTCTGAGTATCCATATCCCTTCCTCCTTCTGCCTCAATCATATGATTTTTTTCAAAAATGAACATGTCTCAAATGGCGAACTTCAAAAAACAACACTAAAAAAGGTCTGTTGCAAAATATAAAACAGCTTTTACTGATTTATCATTCTACAACAAACCTCTTAATTTTTAAAATAACGTAATACTCTGAATGGTTACAAAATAACTTTACATACTTGCTAACAACGCTGCAATTTCTTCCGGCGTCATCATCTTATTTGGATCATCACTTAATGGCAATGGAGCTGGCTCCGGTTCTTCTACTGGTGCTGCATCTCCTCCGGTCATACTTGCTATCAGTGCCGCAATGTCATCCTGATTCATCTTGCCTCCGTCATCCGCTGGTGCAGCTGCTGGGACTGGGATTGGTTCCGGCATTGGTTCCGGTTCTTCTAAATCTAATCCCTGGAAATCTAAATCCAATTCATTTTCCACTGGCTCTTCTTCTACAAAAACTTCTTCTTCCAAAATTTTATCTTCTAAAACATCCTGTACTGGAACTTCTTTTACTGTATAACCGCCTCTTGCTGCTTCTTGAATTGCCTCTGTATTAATCTTAGCAATATGATCCGCAAGACGTTCGATTTCTTCCTGAAAACCGGAAAGTCTCTTAGCTAAGTCATGTACACTGTCATTCAAGGAAGCCTCTAAGTTATTTAACTCAATAAACAAACGATCCTGTGTTTCTTTGGTCTTGCCCATAGCAATTTTAGCAATTGACTTCTGAGCCTTAATAATTTCTGCTGAACCATTATCCTTATTACTTGAATTATTTTCAAGTGCTTCTACTTGTTTTGAAAGTGCTTCCAATCGCTTTTTCAAAAGCATATAAGATGCTTTTTCTGATTTATAAATATTGTCATACTGTTCTTTATTAGCGACACCTTTTTCATCAACACAATCTAAAACTGCACTCACTACAAAACTTACTGTTACTAAAATACAGGCACCTATTCCAGCAATTAACGTAATATTGGAAGCTGCAGTAATCATTAGATATAACTCAGCTAAAAATAATGCTGAAGTAAGCATAACTGCAATCATTAATTTAAATTTTGAATTCTTTTTTTTTGCATTTTTTTTCTCTGAAGCTTTTTCCATTGTGGACCTCCCGGTAAAATGTATACTTTTCCTAATACACCTATATAGTACCATTTTACCACAAAGGAAATTTTATGCAAGTTCTAATGCAATTTCCATCATCTTTCCAAAACCAATCTGACGATCCTCTGAACTTAATTCTTCTCCCGTATAAATATGATCAGAAATCGTTAATAAGCAAAGTGCTTTCTTTCCTGCTTTAGCCGCATTCATATATAATGCCGCTGCTTCCATTTCAACTGCAAGAACACCCATGGATTTCCATTTATCATTTGCTGTTGCATCTGCATTATAGAACGGATCAGAAGATAATACATTACCAACTACAACTCTTGTTCCCTGCTCTTTTGCAACTTCAATTGCCTTCTGCATCAATCCATAATCTGCGATTGGCGCAAATGTTCCTGACAGTCCATACTGTGATGCATAATTAGAATTTGTACATGCTCCCATTCCAATTACTACATCCATTAACTGCAGCTTATCACTAAATCCGCCTGCTGAACCGATACGGATAATGTTTTCTACTCCATAAAAATTAAATAATTCATAAGAATAAATTCCAATTGATGGCATACCCATTCCGGAACCCATAACAGAAATTTCTTTTCCTTTGTAAGTGCCTGTGTAACCTAACATATTACGTACAGATGTTACAAGTCTCGGATTCTCCAAATAAGTCTCAGCAATATATTTTGCGCGAAGTGGATCTCCCGGCATTAAAACAGTTTTTGCAAAATCTCCTTCTTTTGCATTAATATGTGGTGTAGGTATCATACTCATAATACATTCTCCTTTCGGTTTTTATATAGTTTTATTTTACCCCATATTCTAAACTTTGAAAAGGAAACTTTTTGTAAAAGAAAAAAGAGACTTCATTTTACTGAAGTCTCTTAAAACGTCGCTAAGAGGAGTCGAACCTCCGGCCTACCGCTTAGGAGGCGGTCGCTCTATCCTACTGAGCTATAGCGACATATAATTACTATAATACATTTTTACAATCTTCGCAATCCTTATTCGAAATTAATCTTGATAAAAAATAGTTCCCTGAAGCCAAATCGTTCCTTTAAATCTACGGCCTACTGCCGGTTCACCTAAAAGATCCTTTTGATTAATACATACGCTAAACGGAATATCATTGCATATCAATTCCATCGTATAAACCTGCTCACCGGTATATTCGTTTTTGCAGAGAGACCAATTCATAATTTCTCCTAAAATAGAATACTGATCACTTTCAATTCCATACGGCATAAAGTAATTTTCTACAATGCTTAAAATATCTTCCCTCATAATTCTGCGTGAAAGCAGCGAATAAGTATCAATATCTTCTAATGTAAGATTTTCGATTGCATCCTCATCTCCACTTCTGGCAGCTGCGATTAACGTATTGCGTTCTATTCTTTGTCTTTCTACTTCTTCTATCTTTTTTTCATCTTTATTAATAGGGAGCAAAATCTTACCTTCGGTAGAAAGTCCGCTCAAAATAACTCCATAATTCTGCATATGATAAACAGAATCACTCAGTTCTGTTAAATAATCCGCCACATTCTGCAAATAAAAAATTAAAGTTACCCCTACTCGAACTTCATCACAGACTCCTGCATAAGATTCTTTTTCTGCATGCTTTTCTATTTCCGGTTTTTCAAATGTGGAAATTGTAGTTCCGCAAAAATACGGATAATAATAGTCTACGTGAAATTCGTCATCATCATCAAAGGTTCCCCTCAAAGCAATTCCAAAGAAATCTCCAAACTCTCTTGTAATTTCTGCAAACTCATTTCCTTCTGAGTCTTCTGCAATCTTTTGAAAACTTGGATACTCTAAAACCTTTTCGAAAATATTATTTAATTCTTCTTTTGTAATTTCTGAAAAGCCCACGGCTCTTAAAAATTTATGCATTCTATTATTCCTTTATTCCAAGGATAGAAACCTTCTTATCCTTTTTTAAATTATAATATGTACTGCTAAGAGTACCATCCTCATTTAATACGGCAACAATCGGATGATTGGCATCTTCTGTCTGTGACAGCACAATCCCATTGCTTCCTATATTTAATTCTACTTTTGTTCCAACAGGATAACGCGCAATGATTTTTACAATTGCTTTTACTACTTTCTTATCATATAACACACCGGCAGCTTCCGTAATATACTCTAATGCTGTCTGCACATTGCTCCGTTTACATTCCATTCCTGAAATCATACAATCAAATACATCACATACCTGCAAAATATTACATTCGATTTCTCTGCTTTTCTGATGCAAAGGGAATCCTGAGCCATCCCGCCTTTCATGATGGCATAAAATCATTTTCTTAGCGGTTTCATTTAACCACTCTTCTCTTTCCAATGCAGAATATGCCAGTACCGGATGTTTTTTAAATTCGAATGTTTCTGCAGTTGTACACTTTTCCGAGTCATAATTTACATACGGAACCGTAACATAGCGTAATCCTAAATCATGTAATAAGCTTCCTACGGCAATTGTTTCTATTATATCATTGTCCAATTTTAGTTTTCTTGCAATTGCTAAAGAAAGAAGTGTTACTATAATTGTATGTTCATATAGATTGCCACTTCTCTCTTCAAAATCAATTACAAGTTTTTCATCTGCTTTCATCATATCACTGACAATATCCTTCGCAAGAGACTGTACAATCTGCAACTCCTCTTTTCCATCATAGATATGATTCTCCAAAATCCTTTTTACACGGCTTACATAATTATCAAATAATTCTCTATCCATAAAACCGTGTGGTTTTTCAAACTCAATATAAGGATCTTCAATACTTACTGTATCCACCCCTAGAAATAGTAATAAATCCAGGTACTCCGGTTTTAAAACTGTTCCCTTCGAAATTAAAACTTCCTTTTCCTCTGTCAACACTGATTCCGATAAAATTTCTCCGCCTTTCAGTGTCTTTACTTCTTTTATCTTCATCCCATAAAACCCACCAATTATATTATTTTGCAGGAATATTTGTATTCATAGCTATTTGCAAAGCTTCTTTTTCTTCCTGTGACAAAACAATAATAGAATTACCATCAATAATTTCTTTTATATAAGTATAACAGCCTTCTCTTGTATGCATCGCATTAATAATATATCCATTATTTCTTCCATCCAGCATAGCAAGTGAAAAACTCAGTTTACCACCCATTTCATGAAATGCATCGTACTTATACAAGCCCATTTTCTGATAAGCGAAGGTCATATTTTCTGTAAGTGCTTTAATATCTCCCTTGTTTTGCGCATTCGCTTCTAGTAAATCATCCACCTGATTCAGCCGCATTTTTATTGTATCTTCTAAGCTTTTTGCATCTTTACCACTCATAAAAATCTTATAGTTCTTTTTTAACTTGTTCATCTGAACTATATTTACAATAAGAAGTATGAATAAAATAAATACAATGACTGCTAATGCAATGATAAGAATATCTGAATCAAAACCTAAATACTGTGAAATCATAAAAACCTCCTTTGTATCTTAAAGAACATTAGTTCTGTCTTCCTATTATTCTTATTAAATCAATAATGCGATCCAATTCTTCCATTGAATAATATTCAATTT
>CAYYZV010000138.1:0-6073 GCA_964476275.1 uncultured Roseburia sp. | reverse complement strand
GTTTTGACCGGACGTATTCTGTTTTTCTCCATTGACGTTTCACCTCTCGTTTTTTTATATTTCACTGCAACAAAAAGCGTATAAAACACAATTTTTATCGCATTAACCGGAGCAATCTGCCCAAAAGCTGTCTTTGCTTTAGACTATCAAGCTCCAGAAAAAAATCTGTCCTAACCACAAGATAATGTATGGGAATGCTCTTTTGCCCACAATTCCGTTCTGTGGAATGAACGCAAAGCACCACAATAGTGCACCGTATATGATAGCACAATTTCTAGTGAAAAGTCAATAGAAAAGTTAGAATTTTTTGACAATTTATTTTTTTCAGTTACACATCAGCATCCCATTATCTGCGCCAAGTACTTCGTAATCAATATCCACACCTGAAACTACTTCTCCAAATACAATCCCTTTGTACTCTACAATTCTTTTTCCTTCTACAGAAGGTGTTGTTGTTGTAATCATAATCTCAATCTCAACCTTCCTTTCTTTATATTCCCGGTATCAATAATTTTAATCCCTTTTTAAAAAACCAAATCCCTGCTGGTATCAAAATGATGGTACAGCATAAAAGTAATCCGATTCCCAGTGCTCCAAATCCTAGCGGCACTGAAATAAACAACCACAAACACGCTGATAATAATGCACCCGTCAGTTTAAATCCAAGCCAAAGCATCATTGTTAAAAAGCCTAAACCAATTAAAAAACTAAACATATCCATCCCTTTCCTTCCTTTTCCAATTTCCGACGTTCTTATTTAATTGCATCCCCCGAACTGTTGATATATCTTCCAGTCCCAATTGTTTACTATATATTTCCTGCAGCTTCATTTTTTCCAGTAATCTGCAAGTCAGTATTCTTTCCTCTACACTCATCTGCCAGCCTCCTTTTATATATACGCCAACTTCTCTTAACTTGATTACAGTATATAATAAAAGCCTGCTGTTAAAAATATACAGAATTCCAAATTAGCACCCTCTATTTCGCTTTAAAATGCGAATTGTTTAACAACGTAAACTGATTTTTTTCGAACACTAAAAGCCCTTCATCGCGCATTTTACAAAGTTCATTCGACATAGCGCTTCGATCCACAGACAAGAAATCTGCAAGCTGCTGACGATTAAATGGAATTGTAAAGCTGGCACTTCTCTGCCGGTTTGCCTGCTCCGACAAATAAGAGATTAATTTCTCCCTCGTAGAACGTTTTGACATATGACCAAGCTTTTGTATTAATTTTCTATTTTTCTCTGATATTGCAAAAAACAAATTTTGTACTACTATTGTATGAAAACGACAGACCGAAGAACAGGTTGTAATGATTCGTTTTACATCAAAAAAGATAACCGCACTATCACTGGCCGCAATCACATCATTGAGAATCGCACCGCTTTCAGGTGCAATATATGCTTCTCCAAACATCTCTCCTGTTGCAATGTGATTAATAATACTGCGGTTTCCCCAATAGTCATCTCTTTGTATATGAAGCTCGCCTTCTACCAAAACCATAATATGTTCTATCCGTTCTCCCTGGTGGAAAATATATTCTCCTTTTTTATAGGAAAAGATTCGCGCATTGAGGCATTTCAGCATTTCTGTTATCTCTTCATCCCCCACTCCTGCAAATAACTGTGATTTTTTTAATATAGGAATGTATCTTTTCATAAAATCATCCTTTCTGTTGTAAAAACAACTGATTTGTTTTAATTATAATACTATACTGTATATGTAAAATCAAGAAATTAAGAAATTAAGAAAGGATGAATTACCATGAATCATCAAATGTTTTGTTTTCAATGTGAACAAACAGCAGGCTGCAGCGCTTGCACAGGCCATTCCGGTGTCTGCGGCAAAAAAGCAGATACCGCCATTTTACAGGATAAACTGACAGGAGCACTTATTGGCCTTGCACGAGCTGTAAAAGACAATGAACATCTTATCTCTTCTTCTGCTGATAAAATTATATTAGAGGGACTTTTTACAACTGTAACTAACGTAAACTTTAATAATGAAACTATTTTGACACTTATCAAACAAATAGAAATTGAAAAAGAAAAATTTGTATCTGACCAAAATACTCATTATGATATGCAGGCCCTGTGGAATGCCGACGAAGATATTCGCAGTCTTAAATCCCTAATTCTGTTTGGCATTCGAGGAATGGCAGCCTATGCCTACCATGCATTCGTCTTGGGCTACTCTGACAAAGAAGTCAATGCCTTTTTCTATAAAGCACTCCGCGCTATCGGTATGGATAATTGGGGAATGAATGAATTACTTCCTATTGTTATGGAAGTTGGAGAAGTGAATCTCAAATGTATGGCTTTACTCGACAAGGCGAATACCGAAACATATGGAAACCCTGTACCTACAGAAGTTCCACTGACAGTTGAAAAGGGACCTTTTATTGTAATTACAGGACATGACCTTTATGATCTGAAAAAGCTTTTAGAACAGACAGAGGGCAAAGGCATCAATATTTATACTCACGGAGAAATGCTTCCTGCCCATGCTTACCCGGAACTCAAAAAATATCCGCATTTAAAAGGTAATTTCGGTACAGCCTGGCAAAATCAGCAGAAAGAATTTGCTAATCTTCCAGCCCCGATTCTTTTTACCACAAACTGCCTTATGCCTCCAAAACCAAGTTATGCTGACCGGGTATTTACAACTGAAGTTGTTTCTTATCCTGAAATGATACACATTCATGAAGAAAAAGACTTTACTCCTGTCATCGAAAAAGCGCTTTCACTTGGCGGTTATTCCGATGATATGCACTTTACCGGTATGAACGGCGGCAATAAAGTATCGACAGGATTTGCTCATAATACCGTTTTATCTGTTGCTGACACTGTCATCGAAGCTGTTAAAGAAGGGAAAATTAAGCACTTTTTCCTTGTAGGCGGATGCGATGGTGCGAAATCAGGACGCAATTACTATACCGAATTTGTGAAACAGACTCCTGCTGACAGCGTTATCTTAACGCTTGCATGCGGCAAATACCGCTTTAACGATCTTGACCTCGGTACTATATGCGGACTGCCTCGTATTATGGATATGGGACAATGTAACGATGCCTACAGCGCTATCAAGGTAGCAGAAGCTCTTGCAAACGCTTTTGCATGTGACATTAATAGTCTGCCGCTCTCTATGGTGCTTTCATGGTATGAACAAAAAGCTGTCTGTATTTTATTAACACTTTTACATTTGGGAATTAAAAACATTCTGCTCGGACCATCGCTCCCGGCTTTTCTTTCCCCGAATGTACTAAATTTCCTTGTAGAAAATTATAATATTTCACCTATTTCTACACCGGAAAATGATTTAAAGAAAATTCTCGGATAAAATTCTTTGAATTGAAGGTTTTCTATTAAATTAAAGGTTTTCTCCAACGTAATTACAGTATATAATAAAAGCAATGTATAAAATTATAAAAATAGCTTAGAGCTTTCTATCTTGCTCTAAAATACAAATGATTATATATGAGGAAAATGTTATGGGAAGAAAGTCCACAAGAGAAAATAAGAACATCTATCAGACAAGCCGAGAAGAAGCCGGCCTGACGCGTGAAGCTGCATCTGAGGCTCTTACTTTTATCTCTTCTGATCGAATTGAAAAAATTGAGAGTGAGAAATCGCTCCCGCATCCGGATGAAATTTTGGCAATGGCTGACTGCTATAAAAATCCAAGCTTATGTAATTATTACTGCTCTCACGAATGTCCTATCGGACAGGAATATGTCCCAGAGGTAAAGCTGAAGGATTTATCACAAATCACACTGGAAATGCTTGCTTCTTTAAATGCACTCGAAAAAGAGAAAAATCGCCTTATTGAAATTACAGTAGACGGTGTTATCTCCAATGACGAAAAAGAAGACTTCCAAAGAATCCAAAGCCAGCTGGCACAAATTTCTATGGCAGTAGACTCCTTACAACTTTGGGTACAAAAAGCAATTGCAGATGGAAAAATCATTTCATAAAGCATACGAAAAGAGGTGCAAAATAACTTTTTGTTATTCTGCGCCTCTTTTTACTCTATCTTTCGTTTTTTCAGTCTTTCACCTTACTATAATCCAGTTATTATCCACTAGCATAACCTTTTTTATTATAGCACATTTTCCAAAAGAGAAAACATCACATTACATTCAATCCAACCAGTAACAATTGAATTTATCATACACTTTTCTTCTCCTCACATCGTATCTTTAACACAGTTACCACTAAATACACAACCACCGAATAAAGCAGTGTTAAGATACAAACTGCCATATTTGGTCCAAGCTCAGCAGGCTCCATCAAGCATCCCATTATAATAATAAATTCGAACAGCATAATCAATGCACCATTCGGAATCACGGTCTTTTGCAGACAGGATAAAATTCCCAACTTCGTTTTCGTTCCGGATAATAAAACCATTGCTATAGACAGCATTCCCAGTACCAATATAGAAACCAAATCATAATAAAATCCTAAGATTCCCATTCCACGCCCAGAGCAAAGAACTAAAATTGCAAATGCCATTCCTGCCAGTAAAATCCCAAAAAATACTCGTGTATAATTTCCTTTTTTGTTGCTTTCGTTTTCTTTCATAAGAGCCATAATATTTTCCTCCGCTTTCTCAGAATAACTTTCCTCTGACAAATGTTCACCAGACAAAAGTTCATTCACGCTGATATTCAGAGAATTACACAATGACTCAAGATAACTGATATCCGGAATACTATTGCCGCACTCCCATTTAGAAATCGTTTTATCACTGACACCTATTTTTTCCGCCAGCTCCTTCTGGGTCATTCCTTTTTGTTTTCGAATCTCTAATATAAATTTTCCAATCTTCTCCTGATTCATTGTCATATCTCCTCTTCTTATGTATTAAGCTGCATGCATCTTATACCTAAAATCTATAACTCTCTGCCGTAGAATACAACTCTCTTTGGAGAGAAATGACTCTCTTTTTTAGAGATTGCCTCTTTCTCTCCGCGCTATCAGTACAGTTATTACAAAATAAGCGGCTACTGCATATAGTATTACTAGCACACAAGCTAAAACATTTGGACCAACTGCGCTCCAGTCGTCTATCCTCGTAAACCAAAGTACAAATTGAAATAACGAAACCAGTACACCATTTGGAATAACCGTTTTTTGCAAAAACAATAGTATTTCCTGTACAGTCGTTTTTCCTGACAGCAGCACTCCCGATGCACATAACACTCCTAATGCCAGCATCATCACTATATCCATATAAAATTGTAAAACATAAAAATCCTGCCTGCTTCCCAAAATCAAAATTACAAAACAAAATACAGCCATCAGAATTCCGATACCGATTTGTACAAAACTTTCTTTTCTATTACTTCTATTCTCTTTCATAAGCGCTATCATGTTTTCTTCTGCCCTCTCAGAATAGCTTTCTTCTGATAACTGCTCACCAGATAACAATTCATTCACACTAATATTTAACGTATTACACAATGACTCAAAATAACCAATATCCGGTATACTGTTGCCACACTCCCACTTAGAAATGGTCTTATCACTGACACCTATTTTTTCTGCCAGTTCTTTCTGAGTCAATCCTTTTTGTTTTCGCATTTCTGCTATGAATTTACTTATTTTCTTTTGATTCATTCCTGATTCTCCTTGCTTTCTAAAAATGCTGGTCTGCTTCTTGCAGAAAGAAAATTTAGTCTCCTTATCCTGCATTAATCTGTATATCTTTTACAATTTTAATTTATAACTCTATCCCGTAGAATACAACCTTTCCTGCCGAGAAAAGAAGTCTATTTTTATGAGAATACAACTCTACCAAACTGGCACAAACTACATTTTTGTTCTATGGGAAAATCGTGTACTTCCATATGCTAATTTAACAAGGTGTTTTGTATAAAAACAAAAAGCCGCGTCGAGAAATAAATTCCTCGACACGACTTTATTTTAATTTCACTCTTCTCGTAGCTTACGCGAATGTTATTTAATTGTAACTTTAGCGCCTTCTGCTTCTAATTTAGCTTTGATTGCTTCAGCTGTAGCTTTGTCAACTGCTTCTTTAACCATCTTTGGAGCGTTGTCTACTACTT
>CAYYZV010000137.1:0-6119 GCA_964476275.1 uncultured Roseburia sp. | reverse complement strand
ACCTGCAGCAATGATTATTCCACAGAATTTTAACAGTGTGGAAGCTTTATGGGATATGATTCAGGAGTTAATGGAATAATGAACTTTTATTCAATACAATTTGTGACTTTTCTTATAATAGCACTATTATGCTACTACAAATTTTTTAAAAGACAGCAGTGGATTTGTTTATTAGCAGTAAGTGCAGTATTCTATTACTACACAGGTGTAGAAAATTTTATATTTTTATTGTTGACAGGATTTACTACATGGATGGGGGCCGGGAAACTGGCTGCTTATTCAGAGGATATTTCTGTTCTTCGAAAAGATAAGACGATTGAGAAAGAAGAGAAAAAAGCCAGAAGAGAAGCAATTGTAAAGAAACGCCGCACAGTTATGTGGGGCGTTCTTTTGGTGAATTTTGGCGTACTTGCATGTTTGAAATATTTAGAGCCTGTTTTAGAAGGAATTGGAGTGATAGGACCAGATAATCCGCTGGGACTGGTGCTGCCTTTGGGTATTTCTTTTTATACATTTCAGTCAATAGGATATTTGCTGGATATTTATTATGAAAAATATGGCGCAGAGCAGAATTTTGCAAAGTACATGTTATTTGTGTCCTATTTTCCTCAGATGATTCAGGGACCGATTAACAGATATGATGCGTTAGGTCCGCAGTTTAGTAAGGAACATATGTGGGATGACAGCGCAGCAGTAAAAGCATTATACCGTATTTTCTACGGTTTTTTCAAAAAGTATGCAGTTGCTAATATATTTGCAGTGGTAATTGCGAATACTTTTGATACACCGGTGAGAGATTTTGCAGGAATAACAGTTATTTTTTCTATATTGTTGTATTCAGCACAGCAATATGCCGACTTTTCCGGCGGAATTGATATGGTGTTAGGTATTTCTGAATTATTTGGAATTCAGATGGCAGAGAACTTTAAACAGCCATATTTCTCGACTTCATTAGCTGATTTCTGGCGCAGATGGCATATTTCTTTGGGAAGATGGATGAGAGATTATGTATTTTATCCATTTGCCGTTACAAAGCCTATGAAGAATTTTGGAAAATGGGCTAATAAAAAATGGGGAAAACATCTTGGACGAGTTTTGGCACCGGCACTTGGTAATATACTGGTATTTTTCATCGTAGGTATCTGGCATGGTGCAGAATGGCACTATGTTGTCTGGGGCTTATATAATGGTTTCATTATCGCATTAAGTGATATTTTAGAGCCGGTTTATGATAAGATAACGGAGACACTTCGTATTGATAAGAAGAAAAAATGGTATCATGTATTCCAGATTGTCCGTACCTTTATCGTGGTGAATATCGGATGGTACTTTGATAGAATTGTAGATATAAAAACAGCATTTTACAGTATGAAAAAGTCTGTTTTTAACTTAAATCCATCAATGTTTTTAGAGGAATATGAGATTATTTTTGAAGGTGTGAAACCATTCGGTGTACAGTTGGCATTAATTGGCTGTATCATCATTTTTGTAGTGAGTATTTTAGAAGAAAATAAAATAGATGTGCGGGAGCGTTTATATAAAAGTCCGCTTTTCATTCGATGGGGAATTTATACATTTATAATTTTGTTGACCGTGTTCGCCAGCACTCGTGTTGGGGACGCTGCCGGAGGATTTATGTATGCGAATTTTTAAGAGATTGAAAGCAGCAGGATTTCTTGCTGCGCTTATGGCAGTAAATATGTTTTTATGTTTTCTGCTTGAGCCGGCAAATGGTGCAAGTGAAAGAATGTGGGATGGTTATTATAAACAGAAAGAGCTGGATATGATTTTTGTCGGTTCTTCCGTAAGCCAACAGACATTTATTCCGGAAGTGTTTGATAAGAATATGGGAATAAATTCCTATAATATGGGAACGCCGTCTCAGGCAATTCCGCAGACTTTGCGTGCCATCGAAGTGGCTGCAGAAGAACATGATATTAAAACAGTGGTATTTGGTATGGGATTTTCAAGCTTAAAATATGAGCCGATTCCTGAAGCAGAACTGACGTTTGAAAGTGCAAGAACACGTCAGAAAGGTGGAATAGAGGGTTTTTTTGACACTTTAGCCTACATATATTCAGACGAGGTCAGGGGAACAGAAGATTCTATTAATTTTCTTTTTCCATGGCTCTATAATTATGAAAATTATTTTTTGGAAACATTGATAGAAAATGCATCGTTAAAGCTCCAGAGGATGGGAAAAGAGCAGATTGAAGATAATGAAGATAACGCTAAGGGTTATCGGAACGATGATACCAGGGTGTTTAATTATGACAACAAATGGACAACAAACACAGATCAGTATTATGAATCTTATTTTAATGCAGAAATGCTGGCAGAATTTGAAGAATTGCTGAGATTCTGCAAAGAGAAGGAAATAGAATTGATTGTGGTGAATACACCGCATCCTTCTTTTGATGTGATTTCCTGCTATGAGTATTACCAGAAAAATCAGGAACAGTTCATAGGATATTGCGAAAAGTATGGTGCAGAGTACTATGATTTTAGTCTGGCGAAACCGGAAATCTTTGAAAATAATCCGAAGTTCTTTTGTGATTATGAACATTTGAATCGACAGGGGTCTGAGATTTTCTGTCAGCAGTTAAGTGAGTTTTTAAATCGGAGAGCAGCGGGGGAGAATATGGAACAATATTTCTATTCCGTAGATGAATTTTATGAAATTCATGCAGAAGAGCTTTCAGATTGGAAAGAATGGAATGAGTAAACAGATAAAAAAGGGAAGTTTTTTAGTTTTTTTTATAATATTGAATATAGTATTGTCTTTTGTGCTTGAGCCTGCAAGAAGTGCCAGTGGTTTCATGTGGGAAAGCTATTATGAACAGGAAGAGATTGATATGCTTTTTGTGGGCTCTTCTTTGTGTCAGGGAACATTTGATCCATATATTTTTGACGAATGTATGGGTGTAAATTCTATGAATATGGGAACCCCATTACAGGCAGTACCGCAGACGGTACGTGCACTTGAGACTGCATTAAAAGATCATGATATAAAAACTGTGATATTTGGAATGGGCTTTTCAACCCTGAAAGCAGAGGAAGTATTAGAGGCAGAATTAACCTTTGAAAAGTCAAGAATCCGGGAAAGTGGAACGATTGAAGGATTAGAAAAGGGGATACGTTATCTTTGGTCGGATGAAATAAAGGGAGATGAAAGGTCTATTGTCTATTTTTTTCCATGGCTCTATAACCGAGGCGAATTATCAAAGGATAATATAATTGAAAATGTGAATTTAAAAATTCGTCAAATGAAGGAAAAATATTTTAATATACCAATTGAGGATAATCAGATATTTCATAAGGGCTATCAAAATCATGGCGGTGTAGTGTTTAATTACGATAATGTATGGGAAACCAATACATATCGTTATTATGGTTCAGAACTAAATGAAGAAATGATGGAAGCAATGGAAGAGATGATGCAAATATGCAGCCAGCATAATGTAGAATTGATTGTAGTGAATACGCCGCATCCATTTTTTGATGTAGTTTCCTGCTATGAATTTTATGAACAGAATCAAAATGATGTGAAAACACTCTGTGATAAATATGAAGTGGATTATTATGATTTTAGTTTGGCAAAACCGGAAATTTTCGAGGGAAAAGCAGAGTATTACAGTGATTACGAACATTTGAACCTGGAAGGCTCTCAGGTGTTTAGCAGACAATTGTCTGATTTTTTGATTCGCAGAGAAAACGGAGAGAATATGGATGCGTATTTTTATTCTGTCGACGAATTTTTAGAACTTTATGCAGACTGGCTGGAGGACTGGAAAGCATATTAATTGGTAATAGGGAGGAATATGAAAACTTATATTGTTAAGCAGAAAGACTTAAACAGCAGAATGAAATCCCGTTCGGGGGGAGTGTTTGTATCGGTTTCTGATAAAATATTAGAAGCTGGCGGCGTCGTTTACGGCTGTGCATTAGATAAAGAGTTTAATGCTTATCATCGCAGAGCAGTTACAAAGGAAGAGAGAGACCTTTTTAGGGGCTCTAAATATGTTCAGAGTGACATGAAAGATGCCATGAAACAGGCTTTAACCGATTTAAAGGAAGGAAAAATAGTGCTTTTTTCCGGCACCCCATGTCAGGTAAGCGGAATGAAAGCAATCTGTCCGGATTCCGATATAGAACGCTTGATTTGTGTGGATATTGTGTGTCACGGAGTACCAAGCCCGGCAGTCTGGAATGATTACAAGAAATATATGCAGAAAAAATACCATGGAAAAATTACGGCGGTAGATTTTCGGAATAAACGTAATCATGGCTGGTGGGAACATGTTGAATCGGTAAAAATTCATGGATTAGAAGTGGACAGTCAGATTTATAAGAAATTGTTTTATGAACACAATATACTTCGGGACTGCTGTTATGAATGTCCATATAAGAATTTAGAGCGAGTAGGAGATATTACGATTGCAGATGCATGGGGAATCGCAAAGGCAGCACCGGAATTTGACGACAACCATGGAGTGTCATTGGTATTATCAAATTCAGATAAAGGACAGAAATGGCTTAATGAGGCCTTTTTAGAATGTGATTATCAGGAATGTGATATAAAAGATTATATGCAGGAGCCCTTTATCAGAAGTTTTTCAAAACCAGTTGATTATGAGGATTTTTGGAAGGATTATTTTTCTAAGGATTTTGCAGAGCTTGTGAAAGCAAAATATGAGGATTCGGTAAAAGTACGTTTAAAATGGCGGTTGAAACGTATTGTAAAAGCGGTGATACCGCAGTCTTTGATTAATAGATTACGTGGGCGTTAAGGCAGGAGGGAAATTACATGGAACAAAAAAAAATTCCGGATTTATGCAGCGACAAAGGAACCTGCTGCGGTTGTGCAGCCTGCTATTCAATTTGTCCTGTGGGAGCAATTGCCATGAAACAGGATGAAAAGGGATTTTGGTATCCGAATGTTGATGAGAATAAGTGGATCGGGTGTCAGAAGTGTATTCATGTATGTATATTTAAAAGGAATAAAAAAGGTGAGATATAGATGGGAAAAAAAATAAGTATCATTATTCCATGTTATAATGAAGAAGAGGCATTGGATGTTGTATATGAAGCAATTGTAAATGAAATGAAAAGAATGGAAGCATTTGATTATGAGCTGCTTTTAGTAAATGATGGTTCTTCAGATGGGACAATAAATAAAATGAGGTCTCTTGCTGCATTAAATGAGCATGTAAAATATTATTCGTTTTCCCGTAATTTCGGAAAAGAAGCAGCTATTTATGCAGGATTAAGCAATGCTTCCGGAGATTATGTGGTTATGATGGATGCGGATATGCAGGACCCACCGGCGTTACTGCCTAAAATGGTGGAGATTCTTGAAACAGGTGAGTATGACTGTGTTGCTTCAAGACGTGTAACCCGTACCGGAGAAGGAGTAATCCGTTCTTTTGGAGCACGGATTTTTTATAAAGTGATCCGAAAGCTGACTAATATTCAGATTGCAGATGGGGCGCGGGATTATCAGATGATGACGCGCCAAATGGTAAATAGCGTGTTGGCTTTGACAGAATATAATCGGTTTTCAAAAGGAATTTTTGAATGGGTTGGATATAGGAAGACCTGGCTTGAGTTCGAGAATGTAGAACGCGCGGCAGGAGAGACAAAGTGGAGCGTCTGGAAGCCAGTATTATATTCTTTAGAAGGAATTATTAATTTTTCAAATATGCCGCTTACGATTTCATCATATCTGGGAATTATTATGACAGCATTGTCTTTTTTTGCCATTATTTTTATTGTGGTGCGCAAATTATTATTTGGAGATCCTGTAGATGGCTGGGCATCTACGGTATGTATTATTACGTTTGTAGGAGGTATACAGCTGTTTTGTATGGGTATTATGGGGCAGTATTTGTCTAAGATGTACTCAGAAGTAAAAAACAGGCCACATTATATCATTCAGGAGACGAATGCGAAAGAGGTGAAATGGAATCATTAGAGCCTGATAAGAGGAGAAGAAAATGTTATTTAATTCATATGAGTTTCTGGTCTTTTTTCCAATCGTTGTATTGGCTTATTTTATTATACCCAAAAAGATTCGATATATCTGGTTATTAATAGCAAGCTATTATTTTTATATGGGC
>CAYYZV010000136.1:0-6142 GCA_964476275.1 uncultured Roseburia sp. | reverse complement strand
TCTCTGTCTCTTTTTTGGTTGGAATGTCATCTTCATTATTAATCCACCTCCTCTATGTTAAAAAACATCATGTTTCATTATAACAAAAAATTCAATTTAGTCAAGTCAAAAATGTTATAAACACTGATATTTTCTTACTTCCACCGCTTTTCCTTATAATATTTTCCAATGTTGATAACTTAAAATGTTAAATCCACACCTGCACTGTCCTCATGTTCCCTTTTTTAATAAGGAAGAAACTATTTTTCTTTTATGTTATAAACAATGTCTCTTTTTTCTGAAATGTGGAAAATACCCTATATCCACGAGTTATCCACAAAATGTGGAAAACTCGTGGATAACTTAACTATAACTTGTGTATAATAGGATCAAATCGTTGATTTTTCTAGGTGTATAACTCTTTTTTTACTTATAAACACTTTCCCTGTCCACTTTACATAAAGCTATATTTGCCTTTTTAAGCCATTTTTTATCCACACCCTATCCCCACCCCATGAACTTTTTTCCCACATAATTTAACATTGATAAAAGGTCTAAAATATTGTAAAATAAATATTAATATTGTAACTATTTAGTAGTGCTTTGACATAACTGTTCGGTACTTCTCAGTTATAAAATGCTTTTAGAAAACGGGGATAACAAATGGACCACATTTTAGAAAAATGGGATGAAATATTACAAACTGTAAAAACAGAACACGATATCTCAGATATTTCTTTTGATACCTGGATTCGTCCTTTAGAGGTATTTGGAATAGAAGGAGACATTCTTTATATATTAGTTCCTTCCGTACAAATGACCTTAAATTATATTGCAAAGAAATATCTGCTTCCTTTAAAAGTTGCTATTGCTGAAATTACCGGTGTTCAATATGAAATCAAATTTATTCTGCCGGAACAGACCAGCTCTTTAATAAATAATAAGAATAAAAAAGAAAAAAAGAAGCTTTCTTCAGAACCATCCGGAAAATCGAATCTTAATTCTAATTATACATTTGAAACTTTTGTAGTTGGAAGTAACAACCGTTTTGCTCACTCTGCTTCTTTAGCTGTAGCGGAATCACCGGGAGAAGCCTATAATCCTCTTTATATCTATGGGGGGCCGGGACTTGGCAAAACGCATTTAATGCATTCCATTGGACATTTTATATTAGAAAAGAACCCAAATTCCAAGGTATTGTATGTAACATCTGAAGAATTTACAAACGAGGTAATTGAGTCTATTCGAAGCGGTAACTCTTCCGCTATGAATAAACTGCGTGAAAAATACAGAACTATTGACGTTCTAATGCTTGATGACGTTCAGTTTATTATAGGAAAAGAAAGTACTCAGGAAGAATTTTTCCACACCTTCAATGCACTCCACTCTGCAGGCAAACAGGTTATCTTAACCTCTGATAAACCGCCAAAAGAGATGGAAACCTTAGAAGAACGTATCCGCTCCCGTTTCGAATGGGGACTTATGGCCGACATCGGCGTTCCTGATTATGAGACACGAATGGCGATCCTCCGTAAAAAAAGCGAATCTGATGACATGTATTTAAGCGATGAAATCTTAAATTACATTGCAAATAACATTAAATCTAACGTTAGAGAATTAGAAGGTGCTTTAAATAAATTAATTGCTTATTCTAACTTAGAACATACAGCTATTACTATGGAAACTGCGATTAAAGAACTTCAGAACATTATTACTCCGGACAAACCTAGAGAAATAACGCCTCAGCTTATCATTGAAGTAGTTTCTGAACACTTCCAGATATCTCTCGCCCAGATGATATCTAAAAATAGAAGCAATAACATTGCAAGACCTAGACAAATTGCTATGTATTTATGCAAAACAATGACCGACATTCCTCTTGACTCTATCGGAGCATTACTTGGAGGAAGGGATCATTCCACAATTATCCACGGTATCAACAAAATTGCCGAAGAATACGATTCAAACAACCAGACAAAGAGCCTTATTGATACCATTAAGAAAAAGATCAATCCGAATTAACGTTAAGTTATAAACAAGCTATACCAGCTTAATCCTTAGGGTTTTCACAAAGTTATGAATCTCTTAAACCCTCTAATTTAAAGGCTTCAAGGGACTTATGAACTTATTAACACCCCCTAATATGACTACTTCTAATATTTTTATATAAATATATTTTTTGAGCGTCTTCGCTGACAGAAAGGAGTTATTCACAGATGAAATTAATCTGCTCTAAATCGTGCTTATTACAAGGAGTTAACATTGTATCAAAAGCAGTTCCTACCAGAACTACTATGACTATTTTAGAATGTATTTTAATCGATGCATCTACTAATGAAATCAAATTAACTGCTAACGATATGGAACTAGGCATTGAAACAACTATTGAAGGAAATATTCTTGAAAGAGGAATTATTGCTCTTGATGCAAAGATTTTTTCTGAGATTGTACGTAAATTACCTGACAGTGAAGTTATTATAGAAACTGATCCTTCTTTCAAGACAACCATTACTTGTGAAAAAGCAAAATTTAATATTTTAGGTAAATCAGGAGACGATTTTTCTTATATTCCATATATTGAAAGAAAGGAATGCATTAATATTTCTCAATTCACCTTAAAAGAAGTGATCCGTCAGACAATTTTTTCTATTGCTGACAATGATAATAATAAATTAATGACTGGTGAACTTTTTGAAATTAATGAAAATAAACTAAAAGTTGTTTCATTAGACGGTCATCGTATTTCTATCCGAAATATAGATTTAAAAAACAGCTACAATCATAAAAAGGTTGTAGTTCCGGGAAAGACCTTACAGGAAGTAAGCAAGATTTTACCTGGAAATGCAGACGCAGATGTAAGTATTTATTTATCGGATAATCACATTATCTTTGAATTTGATAAAACAACTGTAGTTTCAAGATTAATTGAAGGTGAATATTTCAGAATTGATCAAATGCTCTCCTCTGCTTATGAAACAAAAATTAAAATTAATAAAAAAGAATTATTAAGCTGTATTGATCGTGCTACTCTTTTAATCAAAGAAGGCGATAAAAAACCGATTATTATGAATATTACAGATGGAAATTTGGAATTAAAGATCAATTCATTTATAGGTTCTATGAATGAGGATATTGATATTGCAAAAGAAGGAAAAGACATTTTAATTGGATTTAATCCAAAATTCTTTATAGATGCATTAAGGGTTATTGATGAAGAGGAAGTGATCCTTTACATGGTAAATCCGAAAGCTCCATGTTTTATCAAAGATGATGAGGGGAAATTCATCTACTTAATTTTACCTGTTAACTTTAATGCAGCCAACAATTAATAGAAAGGTTGTAACTATGAAGTACTGAATAGTTACGAAAGGATTTATATGCTTACAGTAAATATCAGAGAAACAGATGAATTTATTAAATTAGGACAGGCTTTGAAAAAAGCAGGTTTAGTAGAAAGCGGTGTTGATGCTAAATTTTTTATTCAGGACGGCCAGGTTACGCTGAATGGAGAGGTTGAATATCAGCGCGGCAAAAAACTTTATAACGGAGATATTGTTTCTTTTAATGGAGAAACAATTCAAATTGTAAAATGATTATTAAGTCAATTGATTTAAAAAATTTTCGGAATTATGAAGATTTAAATATTTCATTTGATCAAGGTACTAATATTTTATATGGGAATAATGCGCAGGGAAAAACAAATATTTTAGAGGCTGCTTATTTGAGTGGAACAACAAAGTCCCATAAAGGCAGCAAAGATAAAGAAATGATCCGTTTTCATGAACAGGAATCCCATATTAGAACTGTGGTGGAGAAAAAGCAGCCTGGAACGGAGGCTTTTAAAGAATACCAAATAGATATGCATTTAAAACAAAACCGTTCTAAAGGAATTGCTATTAATAAAATCCCAATAAAAAAAGCCAGTGAGCTTTTCGGGATTTTGAATATGGTATTTTTTTCACCGGAAGATTTAAATATTATAAAAAATGGTCCTGCGGAACGCAGACGATTTTTAGATTCTGAATTATGTCAGCTAGATAAAATATATCTGGCCGATCTTGCCAATTATAATAAAATATTAAATCAGCGCAATAAATTATTAAAAGATATGGTTTATCGTTCGGATTTAGCGGATACACTTCCTATATGGGATATGCAATTGGCTGAAATTGGAAAAAAGATTATTTGCCGCAGAAAGCAGTTTATCGAAGAATTAAATGAAATTGTTCACGGAATTCATTTTAAAATTTCCGGCGGCAAAGAAGAATTGTTATTAAAATACGAACCAAATATTGATGATATTTTTTTTGAAGAAGAATTAAAAAGAGCAAATGAAAGAGATCGGAAGCTATGCATGACTTCTGTAGGTCCTCATCGTGATGATATGATTTTTTCTGTTGGAGAAATTGATATACGCAAATTTGGCTCACAGGGACAGCAGAGAACTTCTGCTCTCTCATTAAAATTATCAGAGATTGAATTGGTAAAAAGGACCATTCATGATACACCGGTTTTATTATTGGATGATGTATTATCTGAGTTAGATAGTAACCGGCAGAATTATTTATTAAATAGTATTAGCGATATACAAACATTAATTACCTGTACGGGTCTGGATGAATTTGTAAAAAACCGATTTCAGATTAATAAAATTTTTCAGGTAGTTGATGGACATGTAACAGAAAGGCATGGTTAATTATGGGTGCAGAAAATATGGAAACAGGAAATGAATACGGTGCCGAACAAATCCAAATTTTAGAGGGATTGGAAGCAGTGCGTAAAAGACCTGGCATGTACATCGGCAGCACGTCCGCCAGAGGTCTTCATCATCTTGTTTATGAAATCGTAGATAATGCAGTAGATGAGGCATTAGCTGGTTTTTGTAAAAATATATACGTAACAATTAATGAAAATAATTCTATTACGGTAGAAGATGATGGACGCGGGATTCCTGTAGATGTAAATCAAAAAGCCGGAAAATCTGCATTAGAGGTAGTTTATACTGTGCTTCATGCGGGAGGAAAATTCGGCGGCGGCGGGTATAAAGTATCCGGCGGCCTTCACGGTGTAGGTGCTTCTGTTGTAAATGCTCTCTCCTCTGAGTTACAGGTAGAGGTTTACAGAGAGGGAAACGTATATTATCAGGGCTATAAAATTGGTAAGCCGGATGAAGATGTAAAAATTATAGGTGAATGTGAACCGGAAAAGCATGGTACTAAAGTGACATTCCTGCCGGATGCTTCTATTTTCGAAGAAACTATTTATGATTATGATACATTAAAGCAGCGTTTACGTGAAACAGCATTTCTTACAAAAGGCCTTCGCATTACTTTAATTGATAAAAGAGGCGAAGAAGACAGAAAGCATGAATTTCATTATGCAGGCGGTATCAAGGAATTTGTTACTTACTTAAACAAGAGCAAAGAAGCACTTTATCAAAATGTCATTTACTGTGAAGGCAATAAAGATAATGTTTATGTAGAAGTTGCACTGCAGCATAATGATTCTTATAATGAGCTGACTTTAAGCTTTGTAAATAATATTATTACACCAGAAGGCGGTACACATTTGGCTGGTTTCAGAAATGCATTGACAAAAACGTTTAACTCCTATGCGAGATCAAATAAATTATTAAAGGATTCTGATCCGGCATTGTCTGGTGATGATATTCGTGAAGGTTTAACAGCAGTTATCAGTGTGAAAATCGAAGAACCTCAGTTTGAGGGGCAGACAAAACAAAAATTAGGCAATACTGAGGCGCGAGGTGCGGTAGATTCGATTGTAAGTGAACAGCTTACGTATTTTTTAGAACAGAATCCGGCAGTTGCAAAAACAATTTGTGAAAAATCGCTGCTGGCTCAGCGTGCAAGAGAAGCTGCCAGAAAAGCAAGGGATCTCACACGCAGAAAAACGGCTTTAGAAGGAATGGCTCTTCCAGGTAAATTAGCAGATTGCTCGGATAAAGATCCAAAAAATTGTGAAATTTTTATCGTAGAGGGAGATTCCGCCGGCGGATCAGCAAAAACTGCCAGAAGTCGTGCAACGCAGGCTATTCTGCCTCTTCGTGGTAAAATTTTAAACGTAGAAAAAGCAAGATTAGATAAAATTTATGGAAATGCAGAAATTAAAGCGATGATTACTGCATTTGGTACTGGTATTCATG
>CAYYZV010000135.1:0-6197 GCA_964476275.1 uncultured Roseburia sp. | reverse complement strand
AATAAAAAAGAATGCGTCATTTTAAGTGAACGCATTCTTTTCTTTTTGGAAAAAGAATGATATACTTTAATAATACAAAAAGTGGAGGTCTATACAATGCCAATAGAATTTGATATAAAGTTAAAAGCAAAAGATATGTTTCGTTTTAATATGTACCAGACATATACAGGATTTAGCGGTTGGTCATCAATTATTTTTGCAGCAGCTATGTTTGGAATGGCTGGCTACACATTTTATACGCATGGTGGGGAGGTAGTTGCAAATATTTTAATTTATATTTTTGCAGGTGTTTTACTGTTGTTATATATGCCTTGCTCCCTATGGCTGCGTTCAAAGCAGAGTTTAAAAGCATCGCCGGTACTTGCTAATACACTGCATTATATTGTAGACAGTGATGGATTTACTGTAACACAGGGCGAGGCAAATGGTGTGCTGGCATGGAAGCAGATTTATAAAATGGTTGCTACAAAGCATCTTGTATTAGTGTACAGCAACCGTGTAAACGCTTATATTATTCCGCGGGCACAGTTAGGGGAACAGTATGTTGCACTGGCAAAGCTGGCTGTAAGTAAGCTGCCAAAGTTCCGTGTGAGAATGAAAGTGACGATTAAAGACGTATAAAGAGAGGCACACTTTATTTATGAAAGAAATGATATATGAAACATTTTCTCCGGAAGAAACAAGAGCATTAGGGAGAAAAATAGGAGCAGAGGCAAAACCGGGTTCCGTCTATACACTTGTGGGTGATTTAGGTGTTGGCAAGACGGTTTTTACACAGGGAATTGCTGAAGGTCTTGAAATAGAGGAATCAATCTGCAGTCCGACCTTTACTATTGTACAAGTTTATGAAGAAGGAAGGATGCCATTTTATCATTTTGATGTATACCGTATTGGGGATATTGAAGAAATGGACGAAATAGGTTATGAGGATTATTTTTATGGAGAAGGAGTCTGTATGATTGAGTGGGCAAATCTGATAGAAGAGATTTTGCCGGAACGCAGATGGGATATTACTATCGAAAAGGATTTAGAAAAAGGCTTTGATTACCGAAAAATAACTATAATAGAAGCATAGGATTGAAAAACGATGAAGATATTAGGATTAGATAGTTCCGGTCTTGTAGCAAGCGTAGCAGTTGTAGAAGATACGGAGCTTAGGGGTGAATATACCATTAATTATAAAAAAACACATTCCCAGACATTGCTTCCGATGCTGGATGAAGTGGCAAAGATGATAGAATTGGATTTAGATACAATTGATGCCATCGCTGTAGCAGGCGGTCCGGGATCATTTACCGGACTTCGTATCGGTTCTGCCACTGCAAAAGGGTTGGGTTTTGCATTAAAGAAACCTTTAATACATGTGCCTACGGTTGATGCACTGGCATACAACCTGGCAGGACACAGAGATATGGTGTGTCCGCTGATGGATGCGCGGAGAAATCAGGCATATACCGGACTTTATGCGTTTGATGGAAATCAGATGCAGGTAGTATGCGAACAATGTGCAGTGGCGATAGAAGAAATTATAGAAAAAGTAAACGAACAGAACCGGCCGGTTGTATTTTTGGGAGATGGTGTGCCGGTGTTTACAGCATATATTAAGGAGCACTGTAAAGTTCCATATACTTTTGCGCCGCCTCACATGAACAAACAGAGAGCAGGTGCAGTAGCGGCATTAGGAATGTCTCTTTATCAAGATGGCATGTTTGAAAGTGCAGCAGAACACAAACCTGATTATTTGCGGCTATCTCAGGCAGAGCGGGAATTAAAAGAACGGCAGGGCCAGGAAAGGTATTCGCGAAATGATAATCAGAAGAATGACGGAACAGGATTGTAAAAAAGCGGCAGTATTAGAAAAAGAAATATTTTCACAGCCGTGGAGTGAGCAGGGATTTTTAGATGCACTTACAAGAGAGAAAAATATATTTCTCATAGCTGAAGAAGCTGGAGAACTGAATGGTTATCTGGGGCTGTACCAGTCATTAGACGAAGGCGAAATTACAAACGTGGCAGTAAAGGCAGATAAAAGAAATACGGGAATTGGCCGGAAATTGATGCAGGCAGCGATAGAAGAAGCTAAGCAGCAGCAAATCAGTCGGATTATTTTAGAAGTTCGGGTTTCTAATGCTTCAGCTATTCATTTATATGAAAAGTGTGGATTTATAAATTGCGGTGTGCGGAAAGGCTTTTATGATTTCCCGAAAGAGGATGCATATATCATGATATATAGTCAGTAGCCCCATAGAAAGAGGCGAGGCTGAAAGAAATTTTTAATTCTTTCACTTACAAGTTTATGTGGCCGCAAACTTATGGAGTTGTGGTTGGTTGGAGGTTGAAAATGATATATTGCAACAAATGTGGAAAAATGATTTGTTTAGCAGAAGAAATTGAAAAAGCAGATTATCTGAAAATCGAAAAAAATTGGGGATATTTTTCTAATAAGGATGGTATCAGCCAAAAAGTAAATATTTGTGAAGACTGCTGCGATACATTAGCAGCAGAATTTCAAATCCCGCCAGTGACAGAGGAAAATACAGAGTTATTGTAGCGGAAAAAGAAATTTTGATCTGCAAGAGCAGGCATTTTTCTTCAAAAACAAGGAGGAGAAATCCTCTGCCTGCAAAGGCAGGCATTTTTTCTCCGAAAAAACAAGGAGGGCTTATGTTAGACGTATGTCTTTTGGGTACGGGCGGAATGATGCCTCTGCCAAGACGCTGGCTGACAGCCGCGTTAATGAGATTTAATGGAAGCAGTCTGCTCATAGACTGCGGGGAAGGCACCCAAATTGCCATCAAAGAAAAAGGATGGAGTTTTAAACCGATTGATGTAATCTGTTTTACGCATTATCATGCAGATCATATCAGCGGTCTTCCGGGACTGCTTCTTACAATGGGAAATGCAGAACGAACAGAGCCATTGATTATGATAGGACCAAGGGGGCTTGAGAGAATTGTGAACGCGCTGCGTACAATTGCACCGGAGCTTCCGTTTGAAATGAAGTTTATTGAAATTACAGAACCAGAAGCAGATATAGAAATAAATGGTTATTGTATTCATGCATTTAGGGTAAATCACAATATTACCTGTTATGGGTATAGTGTGGAGATTAAAAGAGCCGGACGTTTTGATGTAGAACGTGCTAAGGCGAATCAGATTCCACAGCGTATGTGGAGCCGTCTGCAGAAAGGCGAGACAATCACAACAGAAGATGGAATTGTGTATACACCGGATATGGTTTTGGGTGCAGCAAGAAAAGGAATTAAAGTAACCTACTGTACAGATACCAGACCGACAGAAATGATTGTAAAATCAGCAGAAAATTCAGATTTGTTTATCTGTGAAGGCATGTATGCAGAAAAAGATAAGCTGGCAAAGGCTAGACAATATAAGCATATGACGTTTTATGAGGCTGCAGATATGGCTAAACGCGCAGGGGTGAAGGAAATGTGGCTGACACATTTTTCACCGTCACTGGTTCGTCCGGAAGAATATATGCCGGAAGTAAAAAGTATTTTTTCACAGACGTTTTTGGGAAAAGACGGGAAGTCTGTGGAACTTATGTTTGATGAAAATGAATAAAATCGATAAAAAGGAGGCTGCGTATGAAGAAATCACGTATTATAATTATTGTGCTAGTTTGTGTGGGATTACTGGTGGGAGGTTATGCGTATTGGATGAACAGTAATAGCGGTGCGTCATCAGAGGATATAGAATTAACAAAGGTGCAGCAGCTGATAACAAAGGATTTAGAGAAAAATTATCCGCAGACACCAAGAGAAGTAATAAAAACATATAGTGAGATCATTAGCTGTTTCTATAACGAGGAATATACAGAGAATGAATTAGAAAAACTGGTAGACCAGACATTATTACTGATGGATGAAGAACTGGCGGCAAATAATCCGAAAAATGATTATTTTAAGGCTGTAAAAGAAGAGATTTTAGAATATGAATCCGCAGACAGAACGATAGTTTCTTATACGTTACCAAGCAGTAATGAAGTGGAATTTCGCACAGTCGATGACAGAGAGTGCGCATATGTAGAAACATCTTATTTTATAAAAGAAAAGAATTCATATAATAAAACTTACCAGACCTATGTTGTAAGAAAAGACGAGGATGGACAGTGGAAGATTTTAGTGTTTTATAAAACAGAAGGAGAAGCTTCTGATGGAGAATAAAGAAATAAAAGTATTAGCAATCGAAAGCTCCTGTGATGAAACCGCAGCAGCGGTGGTTGTAAATGGGAGAGATGTGCGCAGTAATGTGATTTCTTCACAGATAGATTTACATACCTTGTATGGTGGTGTGGTTCCTGAGATTGCTTCGAGAAAACATATCGAAAAAATAAATCAGGTAATTGAGCAGGCGCTGCAGGAAGCAGAATATACATTAGATGATATGGATGCCATTGCAGTCACATACGGACCTGGTCTTGTTGGTGCGCTTTTAGTAGGAGTGGCTGAGGCTAAGGCTATTAGTTATGCAAAAAAGAAGCCTTTGGTAGGTGTTCATCATATTGAAGGACATATTTGTGCAAATTATATCGAGAATAAAGAACTGGAACCACCATTTTTATGCTTGGTAGTTTCGGGCGGCCATACACATCTTGTCAGAGTCTGCGATTATGGAAAATATGAGATATTAGGCAAGACCAGAGATGATGCAGCGGGTGAAGCATTTGATAAAGTGGCTAGGGCGATTGGATTGGGATATCCGGGCGGACCAAAGATTGAAAGGGTTGCCCATGAAGGAAATCCGCATGCAGTAGAGTTTCCACGCGCTAAAATTGATGACGGACCGTATGATTTTAGTTTCAGCGGCTTAAAATCAGCAGTATTGAATTATATTAATGGTTGTAATATGAAAGGCATTGAAATTGTGCAGGCAGACGTGGCTGCTTCTTTCCAGAATGCAGTAATTGATGTGCTGGTTGCGAATGCTATGCGTGCAATTGATGAGTTTAGAATGGATAAATTTGCAATTGCAGGAGGTGTGGCATCCAACCGGACATTGCGGGAGGCTATGCAGGAGGCATGTCGAAAAAAAGGCATAGAGTTTTACTATCCATCGCCAATCTATTGTACAGACAATGCAGCAATGATAGGCGTGGCAGGTTATTATGATTATCTGGCTGGAAAACGAGATGGATTGGATTTAAATGCAGTTCCTAACTTGAAGTTAGGAGAAAGATAGGAGAAGGTTATGAAAACAACGGCAATTGTTCTTGCGGCAGGTTCTGGAAAAAGAATGAACTCAAAGGTTCATAAACAATACCTTTTGATAAAAGACAAACCTGTGCTATATTATTCTTTAAAAGCTTTTGAAGACAGTCAAATAGATGAGATCATACTGGTAGTGGGTGCGGGGGAAGTAGAATATTGTAAAAAAGATATTGTTGAGCAGTATGGCTTTCAGAAAATCCATGCAGTTGTAGAAGGTGGAAAAGAGCGCTATCACTCTGTTTTTGAAGGCCTAAAAGCAGCTGGCAAAACGGATTATGTATTGATACATGATGGAGCGCGTCCATTTCTTACACAGGCTATTATTGAACGTACAATAGAAGCAGTGTGTCTGTATCAAGCCTGTGTAGTGGGAATGCCTGTAAAAGATACAATTAAAATTATAGATGAGGACAATTGCGCAAAAGAAACACCGAATAGAAGCCGCGTATGGATGGTACAGACACCGCAGGCATTTTCCTATCCGCTTATTTATGATGCATATAAAAGAATGCTGGCAGAAGAAGACAGTGCGATTACAGATGATGCAATGGTTGTTGAACGAATGACAGAACAAAAAGTAAGACTTATAGAAGGAAGCTATCAAAATATTAAGATAACAACACCGGAAGATTTGCTTATTGCAGAGACATATTTAAAAGATATATAGTAGAAAAAAGGTTACAATTCACACCCACGCCAATCACTTGCTGATTGACGTGGGGAGAAAGCGTAAATAGAGCCAAAGCGACCCCCATTTCGCTGAAAGCGACTTTAAATATGGGTGTCGCCAGTTACTTTTGCACATTAACTGGCTAAGGTGTGAAAGGTAGCGAAAAAAGTTTTTTGAAAATAATTAAAAAAAGTGTTGACAAGAAAGCTGTTTGGTGGTAACATATGTCTTGTGCTAAGGAAATGCACGGAGAGGTATCGAAGTGGTCATAACGAGGCGGTCTTGAAAACCGTTTGTCC
>CAYYZV010000134.1:0-6219 GCA_964476275.1 uncultured Roseburia sp. | reverse complement strand
TTCGCGACAGCTTATTTAGTTTATCACTTCGCCATCGCTTTGTCAAGCACTTTTTCAAAAAAATAAACAATTCATATTACAAACAAGAGCGGAGAAGGAGGGATTTGAACCCTCGCGCCGGTCAACCCGACCTATACCCTTAGCAGGGGCACCTCTTCGGCCACTTGAGTACTTCTCCAAAGTTATTATTTGATAATATGATATTGTTCTTGCGCCGTAACGCATAAATAATATTACTAAATATTTATCTGTTTGTCAATACAATTTTTAAAATTTTTAAAATTATTTTTTACTACAATATCTGGTATTCTTATTTTTATTTAGACACAAGTTTTTCAGTATTCGCCTATTCCTAATTGAACAATAGTGTAGTCATGATGCACTGCAGGCAGAAATTTTTCGAATACGTCAGATACTTTTAGACGAATGCTGGAAGTATTGATACACGGATGACATCCAAAATATTCTTCTTTTAATACATCCTCATCTACTAAAAGACTTACTTGATTTTCTTTATCATTCATAAGTCCCATAACGCTTACTGAACCTGGAGTAATATTTAAAAACTGTTCCATATACTCTGGTGCAGCAAAAGATAAGCGGGCACTATTAATCTGATGTGAAATTTCTTTTGTTTTAAATTTTTTATCTTCTCTAATCATTAATAAGTAAAACTTTGTTTTCTGAGCATTACATAAAAAAAGATTTTTGCAAATAACTGCAGGTGCCAACACTTTGTCTATCTCCAGACAGGCTTCCATTGTATTTGCTTCTTCGTGATCAACTCTTTCATAAATGATTCCAAGAGAATCTAATAAGTCATATGTTTTTATTTCTTTTTCAAGACGTCCGTCATTATTTATCGGACGCCCTTCGGCTAATTTCAGTTCCATTTCTATTCCTCACAAAATTCCTGTATTGCAGTTTCATAAAGATTGTTTCCATCACAATCTGCCACTACAATAACAGGAAAATCTTTTACTTCCATTTTTAAAATTGCTTCTGCGCCTAAATCTTCATAACAAACGATATCCGATTTTACTATACATTTTGAAAGAAGCGCACCTGCACCGCCTACTGCCGCAAAATAAACTGCTTTATTACGTACAATTGCATTCATTACCTCTTCGGAACGTTTTCCTTTTCCGATCATTGCTTTTTCGCCTAAATCTAATAAAATTGGAGCGTATTTATCCATACGTGTGGCAGTAGTAGGTCCTGCGGAACCGATTGGTCTGCCTTCTCTGGCTGGTGAAGGCCCCATATAATAAATTGTCGCATCTTTTATATCAATTGGAAGTCCTTCTCCTTTTTCTAAGGATTCAATCATTCTTTTATGAGCTGCATCTCTGGCAACATAAATTGTTCCTGTAATGTAAACATAATCTCCTGACTTTAATTCTTTTGTTACTTCTTCTGTAATAGGTGTTTTAATATATTTATCCATATAAACCTTCTTAACATTTTATTTTATAATGTAATATCTATTCATTTTCTATCTCAACCTGGCATACTTTCATTGCTTCAAGTGCATTTTTATGACTTTCAGGTGTTACACCGGCACAGCATGAAGCATCAACTCTAATTTTTACTTCTGGTAAAAATGCTTTTGCTATCATGACATTTGAAATAACACAAATATCCGTACATAATCCTACAAATGTAACACTTTCAATTGGATTCTGATTATTTACAGCTCTTAAAATAAAACCAAGATCTGCTGAACCGAATGTTACTTTATTAACAGGTTCTTCTTTGCATAATTCCATAAGCTCTGATCGTATTTCCCAGCCTTCTGTACCTTGAATACAGTGTGGAACCGGAAGATTTTTTCCTTCCTGTGTCTCCATATAATTTTCCTGATGTGTATCTCTGGTAAAAATAACTCTGCCGTCAAAATTTTTTATTTTTTCTTTTACTGCCGGAACGATGGAAACAGCTTCTTTCGTGCCAAGTGCTCCATCAATAAAATCATTCTGCATGTCAACTACAACTAAAATATTTTGCATATGTTAATCTCCTTTTTTCTTACCGCTTAAATTTTAATTTAAATTTACGATAATAGTTTTTTTAAGCCCATTTCTTTTACGAAACCTATATTTCTCTTACTACATGGCGATTCACATGACAGCAAATGTTAATTGCAACCGGAAGTCCTGCTATATGTGTTGGGTATGTATTAATATTGACGGATAGGGCAGTAGTAGTACCTCCAAGACCGCCCGGTCCAATTCCCATTTTATTGATTCTTTCCAGCATTTCTATTTCTAAATCTTTTACATATGGAATATTGGAACGCTCATTTACCGGTCTGGTCAATGCCTGTTTTGCCATCAATGCACATTTTTCAAAAGTACCGCCTACACCAACACCTACTACCATAGGTGGACAGGCATTTGGTCCTGCATCTTTTACAGCCGTCAAAATTGCATTTTTTACACCTTCAATTCCATCTGCCGGTTTTAGCATAAATACACGACTCATATTTTCGCTGCCAAATCCTTTTGGTGCTAACGTAATTTTTACTTTATCCCCTGAAATAATATTATAATGTATAACAGCTGGTGTGTTATCTTTTGTATTTTCACGGATAATTGGATCGTTAACTACAGATTTTCTCAAATATCCCTCTATATAACCCTGACGAACTCCTTCATTAACCGCATCTTCAATCGCCATTCCTTCAAAATGTACATCCTGTCCGACTTCTAAAAAAATCACTGCCATCCCTGTATCCTGACAGATAGGGATCATTTCTTCTGCAGCTATTTTCAAATTATCCTGAAGCTGATTTAAAATCTTTCTGCCAAGCTCTGATTTTTCTGTTTCAGTGGCCTGTTTCATGGCACAGTCCATATCACTTGATAAAAAATGATTTGCTTCAATACACATTTCCTTAATATTCTCAACTATCTCACTTGTGTTAATTGTTCTAATCATAAAATTCACCCCTTTGCACTTCATTATAATGAAATTACAAAGGGGTGTAAATAGTTTGATTTATTCTTTATTATTCTTCTTTACCGTCAGCTTCAGCTCTTTCTAATAATTCTTTGATTAAATCGTCCTCTGTTTCTGACTCATTGGATGCTTTTTGGGCAGCTTCTGCAACATTTTTAGCTTCTTCTTCCTCTGTTAAAAGTTCAGAAGTATCTGTATTATTAGACAATGACTTATCTTCACGTACTTTTGCAATACTTGCAATTGTTACGTCTTCTGCTAAATTCATAAGCTTCACACCGGAAGTCACTCGTCCAAGAAGGGCAGTACCATCTACCTTAATACGAATGATAATACCTTCTGTGGTGATAAGCATCATTTCATCATTGCCTCTTACCGCTTTCACACCTACAATATTTCCGGTTTTTTCGGTAATCTTATAACATTTTACACCTTTACCGCCTCGAATCTGAGCTGTAAATTCGGAGGTCATGGTACATTTTCCAAGACCTTTTTCAGATACAATCATCAATGCATCACCTTGGGATTCCATCTGCATACCTACAACAGCATCGCCATCTGTAAGGTTCATACCGATAACACCCATAGAGGTTCTGCCGGTGCTTCTTACATCTGTTTCATGGAAACGAATGCACTGACCATATTTGGTTACAAGGAAAATGTCCTGTTTATTATCTGTTTTCTTTACCTCGATTAATTCGTCATCTTCGCGCAGGGTAATCGCTGCCAGTCCGGTTTTACGAACATTTGCATAATCCGTAATTGGTGTTTTCTTTACAATACCATTTTTTGTGGCCATGAAAAGGAAATGTCCCTCTGTATATTCTCTAATAGGGATCACGGCTGTGATCTTTTCTCCCGGCTGGAGCTGAAGCAGATTAATAATATTTGTTCCACGGGCAGTTCTTCCTGCCTCTGGAATTTCATAAGTCTTCATTCTGTATACACGCCCGGTATTGGTAAAGAACATCATGTAATGATGAGAGGTTGTCATTAAAAGATCTTCAATATAATCATCATCAATAGTTTCCATACCTTTGATCCCTTTGCCGCCGCGATTTTGTGCACGGAAATGATCAAGGCTCATACGTTTGATATAACCAAGCTTTGTCATTGTTACAACAGTATTGGTCACAGGAATCATATCTTCCATGGTAATGTCATATTCATCAAATCCAATAGAAGTCTTTCTTTCATCGCCATATTTATCTGCAATTAAGAGAATTTCTTCCCGGATCACACCAAGAAGCTTCTTTTCATCTGCTAAAATACCACGTAAATATGCAATTTGATCCATTAATGCCGCATATTCACCTTCTAACTTTTCTCTTTCCAAGCCTGTTAACGCACGCAGACGCATATCTACGATAGCCTGCGCCTGAGTCTCTGTTAATGCAAATCTTTCGATTAAACGTTCTTTGGCTTCTGCAGTATTGCGGCTGCTTCTGATGATATTAATGACTTCATCAATATTATCAAGTGCGATTAATAAGCCCTGTAAAATATGAGCTCTTTCTTCTGCTTTATTTAAATCGTATTTTGTTCTTCTGGTTACTACATCTTTCTGGTGAATGAGATAGTAGTTAAGTACTTCGTAAAGATTCAATACCTTTGGCTGATTATCTACCAAAGCAAGCATAATCACACCAAATGTATCCTGCATCTGTGTATGTTTGTAAAGCTGATTTAAAATAACATTTGGATTCACGTCACGGCGAAGCTCGATACAAACACGCATACCCTGACGATCCGACTCATCACGTAAATCAGTAATACCATCTATCTTCTTATCACGAACCAGCTCAGCCATTTTTTCGATTAAGCGGGCTTTATTTACCATGTACGGCAATTCCGTAACAACAATACGGTTCTTGCCATTTGGCATTGGTTCGATATTTGTAATAGCACGAACCTTAATCTTACCGCGACCGGTACGATAAGCTTCGTTGATCCCTGCAGTTCCAAGGATCATTGCGCCTGTTGGAAAATCAGGTCCTTTTACGATATCTAATAATTCATCAATCTCTGTTTTCCTGTCTTCTAATACTTCGTTATCAATAATTTTAACAACTGCATTAATTACTTCACGAAGATTATGAGGCGGAATATTAGTGGCCATACCAACGGCAATACCTGTTGTACCATTTACTAAGAGGTTTGGAAAACGAGCCGGCATAACTGTCGGTTCTTTTTCTGTCTCATCAAAGTTTGGTACAAAATCAACGGTATTTTTATTAATATCGGCAAGCATTTCCATAGAAATTTTAGAAAGTCTTGCTTCTGTATATCGCATAGCAGCGGCACCATCGCCATCCACCGAACCAAAGTTGCCATGTCCGTCTACTAATGTATAACGGAAAGACCATTCCTGTGCCATGTTTACGAGAGCACCATAAATAGAGCTGTCTCCATGAGGATGGTATTTACCCATGGTATCACCAACAATACGGGCACATTTTCTGTGCGGCTTGTCCGGTCCATTATTTAATTCTATCATGGAATATAAAACTCGGCGCTGAACCGGTTTTAAACCATCTCTTACATCTGGCAATGCACGGGCTGCAATAACGCTCATGGCATAGTCAATATAGGATGTTTCCATTGTTTTTTTCAAATCCACTTCCTGAATTTGATCAAAAATTTTGTCATCCATTTATAAAATTCCTCCAAAATTATACGTCTAAGTTTTGTACGTATTTTGCATTCTCTTCAATAAACTCACGTCTTGGTTCTACTTTATCGCCCATCAAAGTTGTAAAAGTAATATCGATTTCAGATGCATTTTCTTCATCAATCATAACTCGTTTTAAAATACGTCTCTCCGGGTCCATTGTTGTCTCCCAAAGCTGCTCTGCATCCATTTCGCCAAGACCTTTATAACGCTGGATCTTATTATTACCATCACGGCCAATTTCTTCTTCCATGAGTTTAATTAGTTCCTCTTCACTGTAAGCATACCAGACATTTTTGTTCTTCTCTATTTTGTAGAGAGGCGGGGTAGCTAAGTATACATGTCCCTGTTTAATAAGCTCAGGCATAAAACGATACAGGAAGGTCAGCATTAAAGTACTAATGTGAGCCCCATCAACGTCGGCATCTGTCATAATAATAATTTTGTCATATCTTAATTTACTGATATCGAAATCCTCATGAATACCAGTACCAAATGCAGTAATCATTGCTTTAATTTCTGCATTTCCATAAATTTTATCTAGTCTTGCTTTTTCAACGTTTAAAATTTTACCACGAAGAGGCAGA